>NZ_JBEYFS010000091.1:0-41710 GCF_040634475.1 Streptomyces sp. NPDC007095 | reverse complement strand
CCACCCACCCCACCACCCTCCACGCCACCTTCCACCGCTACACCGAACACCACACCCCCACCTACATCACCAGCACAAGCCACAACGACAACGACAACGACCAAACCCCCACCACCCACATCACCGCACACCAAAACAACACCACCGTCTTCACCGCACAACTCACCACCCACACCCCCACCACCACCTAAACCAACCGGCAACGTGACACGGCAGCCCCCGCGGCAGGACGGCTACGGCACCCCCGACCGGCAGACGACGACTCGTCAGCCGACGCCCCGCCCGTGCCTCTCCCCATACGGCTCCCGCGACTTGTACTTCTGGAGCTTTCCAGTCGCCGTACGCGCCAGCACCTTCCGGAACTCCGCTGAAGCCGGCACCTTGAAACCGGCAAGACGCTCCGTCTAGAACCGGCTCAGCTCGTCCTGCGTCACCCGCACGCCGGGAACAAGAACCACCAGCGCCCTCACGGTCTCGCCTCACATCTCATCAGGCACTCCGCTCACCACGACGTCGGCAACCCCGGATGACTGAACAGCCCGTCAACAGGGACGAGCAACTCGGGCTCACCCAACTCGGGACAGTCCGGGGCCTCCAGCAAATTCCCTTTGTGCTTACAACTTGCGATACCTGTCGTGGCCGTAGACGCTGTCGAGCCGCCGCAGGGGCTGGGTAATGGAGATCGCCGTCAGCACCTCGCAATCCCCATAGCGCCTCCGGCCGCCGCCCCGCGGCCGCGTCGACTCCTTCGTCACCACCCGCTGAAACATCTCCCGCACGCCGTCAGGCACCAACCGTTCAACCATGGGCACCCGCAGAAGTCACCGGACCCGTTGAGAAAGGTGATCTTTGCAGGACGTGGCGGCGGCCAGTTGTCCGTCACGACGCGCCCTCGACCGGAAGCTCCAGGTGCAGTTCGTAGCCGCCGTCGGCCGTTGGGCCGGAGGTGACGGTGCCCCCGAGGAGGGCGGCGCGCTGTCCCAGGCCGACCAGACCATGGTGCGCACTCGGCAGAGGGAGGGGAGGCCGGGTCGGTGCGGTATTGGTGACCGTGGCACGGATAGCGCCGCCCTCGTGGCGGATGCGAACTGTCGCGCTGGTCCCGGGGGCGTGCTTGCGTACATTGGTCAGCGCTTCTTGGACGGTGCGGTAGATGGCGCGCTGAACGGTGGGCGGAAGGCCGTCAGACACGTCGGTCTGCAGCTCGACCTGGATGCCACTGTTGTCGACCAGCCGTTCAAGGTCGGCCAGGGACGGCTGTGGTGTCAGCTCCGTGGGGCGGCCCCCGGAGGCGCGCAGGACGCTGACCATGTGCCGCAGTTCGTCCAGGGTCTGTACGCTCAGCCGCCGGATCGTGGCGGCGGCTTCCTTGGCTTCGGCGTCCCTGGTGCCGACCTGAAGGGCTCCGGCCCGCACCGCGATCAGACTGACCTGGTGGGAGACCACGTCATGCATCTCCCGGGCGAGCTGCGCCCGTTCCCTGGCCAGCACTGCCTGGGCGGTCAGCAGCCGCTTGTGGTCGCGCGCCTCGGAGATCTCGGCGAGCCGCTGCGACAGATCGCGCCGGGTCTGGACGAGTTGCCCCAGGAAGACCGGAGCGGCCGCCGTCGCCGCGGTGTAGCCCAATGTGACGATGGTCGAGGTGGCCGCGACGTTGAGGTGCAGTGACGGCCACGAGGTCATGTCGCAGATCGTGAATGTCGTCGCGCAGACCGCCAGCAGGGTGCGGTGTCGGGTGAATGAGGCGAGGGTGTACAGCGCGGCCAGCGCGGCGAAGACCGCGTCGGAGACCAGGACGGCGGGCAGAGTGAGCAGGAAGGTAAGCAGGGGCCGACGACGGCGTATGAGAAGGGAGAGGGCGGCAACCAGGGCGCAACTCAGGCGCAGCGGCTCGTCAATGTGGACCTTGACCCAGACGTCGATCAGCGAGGCTCCGACGAGGGTGGCGTCCAGCAGCGGGGCATGCAGGCGGCGAGGGATCATCCCCCCTCCTGGTCCCGCGGTGGTTTGAGCAGGCAAGCCCGTTCATCGAGCAGGGCTGCCTGGACGCGGCCGTCCACCTCGAGTTCGGTGAGGATGGCGCTCACATGGTCCGTGACCGTGCTCGTGCTCAGATGCATCCGTGTGGCGATGTCGGTGTTGGACAGTCCCTCGGTGATGAGGACGAGTACGGCGCGCTCGCGGTCAGTGAGTCGGGCGAGGCTGCGGGCAGCGGCTCCCTGGGGTCCGGCTTTCAGGTGGACGTCCACGACCGTCCGGGTGACCTTGGACGACAGTACGGTATCGCCGCCGGCCAGGGTCCGCACCGGGAACGGAAGCTGCTCGGGGTCGGCGTCCTCGAGCAGGAAGCCCGCGGCGCCCGAGCGCAGTGCCGTTGCCACGTATTCGTCCATGTCGAGTGTGGTGAGCATGGCCACCACCGGAGGGTGGGACAGCCGGCAGAGGCCGACCAGCACGGTGTGGCCGTCGACGTCCGGCATCCGGATGTCCAGGAGCACGACGTCAGGACACATCTCCCGCGTCGCCTGAAGCGCCTGGCTGCCAGGAACCGCCGCCGCGACCTCGATGTCCTGCGCCGCGTCGAGGATGTGCTGAAAACCCTTACGAATCAGGGCGTCGTCGTCGACCACCAATACTCGGATCACGGGTGCTCCACTCGCCATCGGACCACTGTCCGATTCGTACCATGCCGTGACACTCCCGGCGGTTTGAGTCACCGAATCCAGCCAGTCGGCGGGGGCTGCATCGGCCGGTCGGCGGGGGCGGTTCCGGACACCTGCCGGATGGTTGTGACGCACACCGTCCACGATCCTGGATCACATGTCGCACGTCGTAACAGAGGTCGCACCGTCCGAGGCGGCACCCGCTGTGAGGGCAGGTCCCGCCCCCTCTCTTACGGCGTCAACAGGACGGCTGATCGGCCTCGACCTGGCCCGCGGCCTGGCGGTGTTCGGCATGTACGCGGCCCACATCGGTCCCGACCCCTCGGTGGGCGGCCCGTTGGGCTGGTTGATGGAAGTGGCACGTGGCCGTTCCTCTGCCCTGTTCGCCCTGCTTGCCGGGTTCACCCTGGTCCTTCTCACTGGTCGGCCGCAGCCACGGACGGGGCGAGCCGGGCGGCAGGCCATGGGCCGGGTGCTGATCCGCTGCGCCGTCCTGGTTGCCCTGGGATATGCCCTGACCTGCCTTGACACCTCGGTCGACGTGATCCTTGCCGCTTACGGAATGGTCTTCCTCCTCGCCCTTCCGCTGTACCGGCTGCGGGCCGAAACCCTGGCCGTCATCGCCGCGGCGACCGCGCTCGTGCTGCCCCAAGTCCTGTATGTGCTTCGGGCTGCGGTCGAGGGCGGAAGCTGGGCCGATGCCGTCATCGCCCATGACCCGCTGGCCCGGATCACCGATTCGGACGGGATCGTTGAACTGTTCATCACCGGCGCGTACCCGGTACTGACCTGGCTGCCCTTCGTCATCGCCGGAATGGCGGTGGGCCGGCTCGACCTCGCCAGGCCCGGCATACGCGCCAAGGTCGCTCTCGTCGGCAGCGCACTGGCCCTACTCGGCTATGGCGGCTCTTGGCTGGCCCTGAACCTGGTCCCTGGCGCGCAGGCAGCCGTGAGCGCGACGGCGGATGGCGAGTCGGCCACATCGGCCTGGTGGTCCGACGCCGTGGGCGACCCCACCACGAGTACCCCGGACTGGCTGCTGGTGGCCGCGCCGCACAGCCAGACGACATGGTCGATCCTGGGCAACACCGGCGTCGGCCTCCTGGTCGTCGCCGCCTGCCTCATCGCCACGGACCGGTCGGCCCGCCTTCAGCGGCTTGCCACGCCCGTCATCGCGGTCGGCTCGGTCTCCCTGACCGCGTACGTCGGCCACATCGTCGCCATCAAGACCTTGGGCATCGACGACCTGCCGGCGTCCGCTGCCCTGCCGGCCCTGGCCTGCCTGGCCGCGGCCACCATGCTGCTGGCCGTCGCCTGGACGCGGGCCTTCCGGCGAGGACCACTGGAATACATGCTGCACGCCGCCACCACGCCCGCTCGCCTGATCAGCTAGCCGACTGTGGTCGGCCAAAGCCCTTCCAGGCCACAACCTCCGTCACCGATTCCGGGGCGCCCAAAGTTTCCGAAGGTCACACACCATCCGGCGCCACGCCGGCCCAGGAAAGAGGTAAGCCGATGTCGGTCCGCCTGACATTCATGTGCGCGACAGCCGGGGACACCAGCAGGAACGCAGTCTTCGGTGACGGTCTCCTCAGCGAGCGCGGCCTGCGCGAGGCACGCGTCGTCGGCGCAACACTCCCCTCGTACTCGCTGGCCATCCGGGCACCGTCGAACCGCTGTGCGCAGATCGCCGACGCTCTCGGCCTGAACGCCACGCTCGAACCCGCACTGCGCGACTTCGACTACGGCACGTGGCGCGGGCGCTCAGTCGGCGAGGTCACCGCGGACGACCCCTACGGGTACGGCGCCTGGCTTACAGACCCGGATGCCGCGCCACACGGAGGCGAGTCGGTACGCCAGCTCTGTCGCCGAACCGCCAACTGGCTGAGCAGAGTACCGCCTGGCACGGGTGACGCACTGGCCATCACCGAGGCGGCGATCATCCGGGCCGCGCTCGTCCATGCTCTGTCCGCACCGCCGACGGCCTTCTGGCATTTCGATGTACCACCCCTGTCGGCGGTCTCCCTCACATTGTGTGGTGACCACTGGAACGTCCGGCCCGGGCCCGTCACCCCTGGAGGAGTCAGCAGCAGTCACGCTGTTCCCAGGCCTTGTGTCGCTGCACGGAATCAGACGACGCTCCTGTGGGACGAGGCGGCGAGCCACGAGCGGTACGACCTCGTCGCCTGGGTGTGACCCGCGAGCAGCCGGAGCGCGACCGTCCCTGGGGACCCTCCGCCGTGCTCGTGCACACCAGTCTGGGTTTCGTGCAAGGGCGCGGCGGCCGGCTCGTCGCCCGGAGCAGGGAGTGGGTGGCACCGCGCCTGGAGGGCTCGCCTGGCCGTCGACCGGCCCGGGAGTCAGCCGTCCACGCCGCAGCCTGGCGGACGACTGTCATCAACGCAGCCCCTGTCGGGCGCCAGAAACGCCTTGTACAGCACCGGAGTTCCGTTCGATGCCCGCACCGAGATGATGGTCGAGCACTTGGACGCGCCCACGTGAGCTTCCGCGCCTGGTCCAACGGGGCCGAGATCCGCCGCTATGCGCTCGCACGCGAGGACGAGTTCGCAGCGCCCTATCGGCAGGTGCATCGGGCGATCTGCACCATGCCCTGGCCGCTGCGGTGCCACCCCGGTCAGTTCGCCTGAGCACCGTGGTCGTGGGGTGACCCCGGTGGGCGGCAGTGCCCACGCGATGGTGCCGTTCCAGGCCCAGGGTGCGGCGCAGGCGATTCTGGACGCGGCCGTGCTCGGCGACGCCCTCGCGGGTGCCACGTCGGCCGAGGCCTGCCACTTGGCGGACGGGCCTGAGTCCCAGACGCGGAACGCCCGCATGGCGGCGTACGGGGCCGAGGACGGGTTCAGTCCTCGCACGACCGCGTGGACGCTCGACGTCCTTGACGAGAAGGCGGCCTCGTGAACGGCCGCAGACATGACCAGCGGCCGACGCTCTCATCGTGGTGGTCACGACCGCGTGGACGCTCGACGTCCTTGACGAGAAGGCGGCCTCGTGAACGGCCGCAGACATGACCAGCGGCCGACGCTCTCATCGTGGTGGCGCCGTCCCGCGTTGATCGCTTCTTGGCGTCAAGCCGCCCCAGCGGGGGCCGCCTTCCGGTGGTACGGCACGTGCAGACGGCACTCCGGCCCAAGGCGCACCTCATCGGTCAGCGCGCGATGAAGGCCGACCATGTCGAAGATCGCGTCGGTGCCGTCGCTCGCCGGGCCGGCGCCTTTGTACGGCCGTCCGATCGCTCGCGCAGATGACGCGGCCAGCCTCTGCCGACCAGCCGCACCCGCGGCTCGGTCCCCTGCCGATACGGTGCCGAGCGGCAGCCTCGGGCAAGGGCTCGACCACCACCGGGACCTCGGGGGCGAGGCCACGAGCTCCGGGCACCGGTTGCCTGCTGGTCCGCGATCGTTGAGAGAGACCGTGCAGGACCTTGCCGCCGGGCGACGCCGAAGCATGGACCGAGATGACGTCGAGGAACTCGAAGCCGCCCTGCAAGAGTTGGCCCGCCGCTCCTCAAACCTACGACTTCCTCACGAGTGGAAGACGACGCGAAGACACCACGCATGCCCCGCCATAAAATGGGCACGGCTTGCTGGCATGAGCGTCACGAATATGCCAGCCTTTATTCCCGGCCTGGAACTCTCCCGCCGCTTCTACACCGAAGCAGTACGCCCCCTGCTGGAGGAAGCCTCCCCCGGAATCCCTCACTCCGCAGCACGCCTGGGCAGCGGCTCCGAGGTGCTCGGTTTCGACACCCCACGTTCCGCCGACCACGAATGGGGACCCCGCCTCCAGCTCTTCCTCCGCCGCCAGGACGTCTCCCGGCACGCGGGGCGCATCAGACACGTACTCGCCGAGCACCTCCCGAAGACCTTCCACGGCTACCCCACCCACTTCGCCGCCACCGGCGACGGCGACGTCCGCATCATGCGGGCCACCGACCGCCCCGTCCACCACCGCGTCGAAGTCACCCACCTCTCGGGCTGGTTCACCGACGCACTCGGCTTCGACCCCTCCTCCGGCATCACCCCGACGGACTGGCTCGCCACCCCCACCCAGCTGCTCGCCGAAGTCACCGGCGGAGCCGTCTTCCACGACGGCCTCGGTGAACTCGCTCCCTTACGAACGGCCCTCCGCTGGTACCCGCACGACCTCTGGCTCCATGTCCTGTCCTGCCAGTGGCAGCGCATATCCCAGGAGGAGGCCTTCGTCGGCCGCTGCGGCGAGGTCGGCGACGAGCTCGGATCCGCCCTGGTCGCCGCCCGCCTCGTGCGCGAGCTGATGCGCCTGTGCCTCCTCATGGACCGCCGCTATCCGCCCTACAGCAAGTGGCTCGGCAGCGCGTTCGCCCGCACCCCCATGGGCTCTCGCCTCACCCCTGACCTCACCGCCGCCCTCGCCGCCACCGACTGGCGGGACCGTGAGCGGCATCTGGCGCACGCCTACGAGACGGTCGCGGGCCTGCACAACCAACTGGGCCTGACCGACCGCGTCGACCCCGCCACCCGCCCGTACCACTCCCGTCCCTTCCAGGTCCTGCGCGCCGACCGTTTCACCAAGGCCCTCACGGCCCGCATCACGGACCAGACGCTTCGCGATCTGCTGCCCGTCGGTTCCGTGGACCAGTTCCTCGACAGCACCGACGTCCTGAGCCGCCCGAAACTGACCCGCGCGGCAAGCCACACCGTGCGAAAGTCCAGGTCGGAGTGGACCTGACCTGGGCTTCCGAGCCAGCAGCGGGCCGCCGCAGCCGGCCCAGGGAGTCGACGAGGAAGTTCAGGAGCATGATCCGGCCTGCGCTCCGACCGCCCGGCTGTGGCATTTCGATGACCGGCTCCGTTTCCGCAGGCTCGACGCCGCGCCGCCTGAACTACCGCCGTTCGGGAGCCAGTTGGCCTGCCTGGGCATCGCGCAGGTCACGGACGCCACCCTGGACCTGCCCCTCCGTGCGAGTGGCGCGCCGAGCGTCGGGCCGTACAAACGCGTCCTCGCGGGCTCCGGACTCCTGGATTTCGACGTGCTCGTGGGCCGCGTCCGTACGGCCCACGGCACAGGCCGCGCGGTGGCCGTGCGCTGTGTGATGTGCGAGGCCCTCGTTGTCCAACGCGCCGGATCTGGTCCTGCAACAAGCACGTCCAATCGTCTTTCCTTGCCATGCTCCGCAGGAGTCCGCTTCCTCTTCGCACTGAAGGGCGGAGTATCCACGGAGGGATCGGATGACTCAGCAGCGAACCGATGGGGCGCGCCGTCCGCCGACGCGGACAACGCCTACGTGGAGGCACTCCGTGAGCGGCTGACGGCCGACGGACGCGAGTCACCATGTACCGGGGCAGCGTCGCATACAGCGGGATGTTCACGAGTCACGTCCCGGAAAAGGCGTCACTGTATTTCCCCTGAGTACTCCCCTGAGGCGATCGCCAGGCCCACGGCCCGGGCCGACGGCTCCATTCCCGTGACCGTCGTTGTCGATGCCTCCAGGCCGAGACCGAGAGTGCCGGACGTGGACTCGATGATCCAGGCACCGGCTACGACGCCCGACGGATACGGAAAGTCAGACGTTCGGTCCGCGGGTTGCGGCCGATCGCGATGAACAGACCTCACGCCCGGTCGTGGGGCGGTGGACCCCTCCGCCGTCCGTCTCTTCATCAACCGTACGAGTGCTCTGCGCCGGTCGGCGGTGAGACGCCTCAGAAGGGTCCCCTTGTCGTTCCGCCCCGGGCCACCTCGTCGCTTCCGCGAGGTCTGCTCACGTGATGGGCGACGTGGTCCTGCTGACCCATTGGGACAGCGTGAGCTGCGTGGTCAGGTTCCCTCGGCGTGGCCCGCGGTGGCGGGGCGTCGCGTGGCTGCGCCCTGGCCGGGTGGCAGCGTGCGTTCGCGTGTTTCGGCCCTTGCCGCAGGCCAGGGCGTCGCGGAGAAGAGACAGGTGTGCGGGCACGGCTGCGAGGCGGTCGTACTCGTCCCGGCATGTGTTGCAGGCTGCCAGGTGAGCCCGCACCGTGCTTGCCTCATTGGCTGCGAGGGTCTCGCGTTCGTTTGCGGCCAGAAGTTCACGGATCGCGCGGCATTGCTCGGCGGCCGTCTTCTCGTCGGACTTCGTCAGGCAGTGGGCTTCGGTCATGGCGAAACCTCCATTCAGGGTTCCACCTTGGCCCAGGAGCGGCCCTCAGCGCGTCGTCCCCACGCAGCGACTTCCGGCTACCACGGCTGCAGTACGCGGCACGTCGGCCTGCGGCCGGGGCAGAAGGTGGACGCACCGCGCCGGCGATCACGCGGGTTGCTGAGACTGATCTGCTTCCGCAGCCGGGCTGACCAGCCCGCACTGGTAGGCGATGACCACGAGCTGGGCGCGGTCACGGGCCGCCAGCTTGGTCATGGCCCGGTTGACGTGGGTCTTGGCGGTCAGCGGGCTGACGAACAGACGCTCGGCGATCTCGTCGTTGGACAGGCCCAGTGCGACGAGGCTCGTGACGTCGCGTTCCCGCGGCGTCAAGCTCTCCAGCCGCTCATGTACGGCTGCCGGGCATGGGTCCGGCTGGGCCAGGAAACGAGTGATCAGTGCTCGCGTCGCCGACGGGGACAGCAGCGCCTCGCCGTCCGCGACCGTGCGGACGGCATCGAGGAGTTCCTCGGGCCGCGCACCCTTGCCGAGAAAGCCGCTCGCACCCGCACGCAGTGCGTCGGCGACGTGCTCGTCGTCTTCGAAGGTGGTCAGGATGAGCACTTTCACACTTGCGAGGTCCTCGGACTCGGTGATGAGCCGTGTCGCCTCGAGGCCGTCCATCTCCGGCATGCGGATGTCCATCAGGACCACGTCCGGGCGCTGTGAGCCGGCCAGCTCGACCGCCTCACGGCCGTTGGACGCCTCGGCCACGGTCTCCATGTCATCCGTGGCGTCGAACAGCATACGGAAAGTGCCCCGCAGCAGGGCCTGGTCATCGGCAAGCAGTACGCGAATCGTCATGCTCATGCCTCCGATTCCCTGCCGGACTGGGGCGCAGCGGGAGTTCCGCGGTCACTGAGAAACCGCCCTCGGGGCGCGGTCCGGCATACAGCGTGCCCCCTATCGTGGAAGCCCGCTCACGCATCCCGATCAGCCCGTGACCGGCCCCCGGGTGAGGATCGTGCGGTCCGGCGCACCCGTCGTCCTCGACGGTGATCGTCAGCCGTTCACAGTGGTAGTGCAGGAACAGCCGGGCATGGTCGGCCCCGGCGTGCTTGCGCACATTGGTCAAGGACTCCTGCACGATGCGGTATGCCGCCAGGTCGACCGCCGGCTCCAGCGGTTCGGTGGTGCCCCGCCGCGTGTGGCTCACGGCCAGCCCGGCGCGTTCGAACGACGCCAGAAGTGCTGGTACCTGCGCAAGGCCCGGCATCGGGTCGCGGAGCGCGACCGGCTCGTCGGACTGCCGCAGCAGGCCTACGGTCACCCGTAGTTCGTCCAGCGCGGAGCGGCTGGTGTCCCGGATGTTCTCCAGAGCCGTCAGGATTTGTTCCGGGCGCTGGTCCACCAGGTGGACGGCGACGCCTGCCTGAGCGTTGATCAAGGCGATGTGGTGCGCGACGATGTCGTGCAGCTCGCGTGCGATCCGGACGCGTTCGGCCGCCACTCGCTGCTGTGCTTCCTGCTCGCGGGTGCGCTCGGCGTGCTCCGCCCTTTCCACCACGGCCGCCACGTAGGCGCGCCGTGAGCGCAGTCCGTCCCCGACGGCGGCCGGCAAGGCCGTCCAGGCCACCATCGCAGCCTTGTCCGGGTCCAGCCACGAATTCGAGGTCCACACCGCGTCGGCGCCTACCAGGACGGCGGCCGAAACAGCTGCCGCGGTCCAGGCGGTACGCCGGTCGGTCCGCAGGGCCACGTTGTAGATGGACGCCAGAACCGGGCTTGTCACCAGCGGGCTCTCCCGAAAGCCGAGCATCTGAAACATCACCCCGCAGCCAATGGTGATGGCCAGTACTCCGAACGGGTGACGGCGCCGCCAGAGCAACGCCGAGCAGCCGACGGCGGCCAGCACCACGGCGGACCAGCGCAACACGAACTCGTGCTCGTGCGGGTCGACCGAGGCAGCTACGACCGACAGCACGCACAGCACAGCCACGCCCAAGGCGTCGACCGCGCGGCTACGGGCTCGCCCTCGCCGCCTCCAACCGTTGAGCACCGTCATGTCATCACCGTAGGGTCGATGGCCGGGTCGGGCATCGTTTCACCGCGGCAGGGGGCGCCCCGGGACGCCATTGCCTGATCCGCAGAATCCGGCTCCGTCCCCGCGGGACTTGGCCGGGCTCGGGGACGGACCGATGCCGAGCGAGAACTCATCGACGCCCGCTGATACTGCAACGGTGCTTGTTCTGAGTGTGCCTCGGCCGCTACCTGCACCGTGCGCCAGGAGACCGAAGCCTTGTCGCCCCCAGAACCTGCTGACGGTTACCTGTTCCCTGGTGTGCCATCCGGGGCACCGGGGCCTGGACGGCATCTTCCAGTCAGACGGCCTGGAGCACTTCACCCAGTGCGCGGCTGCTGCTCAGGGCGAGAGGAACGAGCCGCAGTTCCTCCCGAACTCATCGACATCGTTCACGCTGAGATCGCCCGCCCGCCCCACCATGGGCGGCCTTCTTCCCTCGTCGCTCAGGGCGAGCGGCGGGCCTGTACGGCTGGGGCGGGTTGGACGGCTGCGCCGCTTCCCACTGAAGCGCGGCAGCGACCGGCCCGCACGCGTAGGTCATACAGGTGACGCATGTCGCCGACGAAGGCCGGCCACACCTACACCCGCCCGGGGCGACCTCGTCGTAGAAATCGTGGCGGCGGCACGGACAGCCTGGACGCGGGCAGACAGGCGTCTTCAGCCACGATCCTGAGCGGATCCGCGCGGTCCGCATGACCACACCGCTCGGCGACGCGTCACCCTTCGGCCACCACGGCATGTCCGGCAGGCGCCGATGGGGACTGCCTTGATGTCTCGCGCGGCGAGCTGCTGTACAGCCGCGGTCCATAGGCGGCAGCCAGTTAGCCCACCTGGCGGGATGTAGCTGTGCCGATCAACGGTCCACGAGGTCTCCTGTGCTTCCATCGCGCAAGGAGGCATATGACATGGCTGACAAGCGACAGCAGGACACCCGCTCCCGACTCACCACGTCCCGGCGCCATGTGCCGGCCGCGGCGACCCTTGTGCCCGTACTCACCAGTGTGCCTGCCGGGGCCCGCGCCCTGTCCGCCGGGCCGGAGGCCCACTCCCGGGCCGAACCTGCAATGACCGAACTGGCGGACCGGACGGACGTGGGCGAGGCTCTCGGCCCGCCCGGTGACCTGAGTCGGTTCATGCACCACACGCGCTTGCCGCGCCGGGGCCTCACGGCCTTCTCTCGCGGCATCCGGATCAACCGTGCGCTAGTCCTGGGCACGCACCTGTCCTTCGTCCGCTACGTGGACCACAGCACGCTTTTGATGGGCGACGCCGCGGTCACCGAGCGCGAAGTGCAGCATTTCGGATGTCCGCCGCGAGACCGTCGCCGACGGCCCTGTGAGCCTGCCTCCGGGACCGGGCTCCACCGCCTCCGTCAACTTCCAGCCGCTCGGCGGCGGAAGGGCCGCACTCAGCGGTGACCCGGTCATGATCGGCAAGGAGGTCCGCCCCGCCCTCGTGGCCCTGCCGCGCGGTGGCGTCGAACTCGTCGAGAGGTACCACCACAACCGCACCGACGAGCCACGCCTGTTCTTCGTCCACTACTGGGCCGTCGGCGATGCCGTCACCCTCGCCAAGGCCATTCGCCGGGCTGTGGACACCACCAACGTCGTACCCATGCCCGGAGGAGCCGCCTGATGACCGCGGACAACGAGACAAACATCTGCCCGTTCGACTTCAGCGAAGCCCTGGAGTTCGACCCTGCGCTCGCGGACCTGATGGACCGCGATTCCCCTGCACGTATCCGGCTTCCCTACGGCGACACGGACGTCTGGCTGATCACCGGCTTCGACTCCGTCAAGCAGGTGACCACCGATCACCGGCTCAGCCGGGCCGCCATCATCGGCCACGACTACCCCCGGCTGACTCCGGAGCCCATCGTCTCGCCCGAATCGATCAACGTGATGGACCCGCCGCACAGCAGCCGCGTCCGCCGGCTGGCGTCGCAGGCCTTCACCCAGCAGCAGGTCGACGGGATGCGGAGCCGGATCACCTGGCTCGCGGACGTCCTGCTGGACAAGATGGAGGAGGACGGCTCGCCGGCGGACCTGGTTCAGCACCTCTCCGACCCGCTTCCCCAGGACACCATCCTGGACCTCCTCGGCGTCGAACGGGAGGACTGGCCCCAGATGCAGGAGTCCGTGCGCCAGCTGCTCGTCGTCGGCGCGGACAGCAAAGAGGCCGCGGCGAGCGCCAAGGCCGATCTGACGGCCTACTTCGCCAAACTCGTCGAGCAGCGCCGGAACTCCCCCGGCAAGGACCTCATCAGCGCGATGGCCGCAGCGCGGGACGGCGAGGACCAGCTCGACGACAGGGAACTGGCGGTCATGGCACTGACGCTGACACTCAGCGGCCAGGACACGGCGACATGCCAGATCAGCAACATCGCATACCTGCTCCTGACGCGTCCCGAGCTGATGGAACACGTCAGGCGTCGGCCGGAGACCCTGACTGACGTCCTGCAGGAGTTGCTCCGCCACATCCCGTTCCGCAAGGGGGTCGGTATCCCCCGAATGGCCCTGGAGGACGTGGAGCTGGACGGCGTACGGATCCGGGCGGGCGACTTCGTCCACGTGTCGTACCTGACGGCCAACCGTGACCCGAAGCGCTTCCCGGACCCGCACGTCCTCGACCCCGACCGGCCGTACCAGACGCACATGACGTTCGGCTGGGGCGGACACCGGTGCATCGCGGTGCCCTTGGCCATGGCGGAGCTGGAAGTGGCGATCGGGCGCCTCTTGGAGCGCTTCCCCAGGCTGCGACTTGCCGTGCCGCCGGAGGAAGTGCGGTGGGACACGGAGACGATCCGGCGGTTCCCGCTGGAGCTGCCGGTGACTTGGTAGGAACGCCTGAATCGCGCCGGGCCTGATGGGGTAGTGCATCGGCTCGCTCGGTCGATGCGAGCCCTTCAGGTGGGGGCACGGGGACGACGTCCAGGCTGTCCGTGCTGCTCACAGGCGTCAGCAGCACGATCCGGCACGGAGGTGGCTGCGCCGCCCCGTTGCCCTGCACAGTCATGAACTCCGTGAGGCCACAGCACTGTGGTAACAGCACTTCGCGGGACGCGACCTCAGCGCGTGCCTGCCGGTCACGTCTCACGGCGTGCCGGCAGGCACGCGCCGTAGTGGCAGCAGCATCCTCGTCCACCCCTCGTACGAGCACCTGCCCCGGGCTCAACGGCGGGGGCGAGTAGCTGGCCGATGAGGGCGGGCGACCGCTGACGCTCGTTCAGAGTTCCCCTGTCCGAGTGAGACGCACCCTGTACGGCAACTCGCGGAGCGTGCGCGGCCCCACGATGCGTGTTCCGCGTGCTCGAAACAGGACACACTCTCCACGGAGCGGCCCGGTCGGCGTGAGCGGGCCGCCAACCTCGGCGGCGAGTCCGCGTGCGCGGTCTACTACGTCGTCCGCGGCCGTTGCCGGCGCGAATGGGTGGAGCAGTCATACACCTTGCCGCAGTACCAGCGGTCCGGCCGGCGCGGGACTCGCCCTTCTCCGTGCCGAAACGACCTGAATCGCCTGCGGCGTCGCCCACCGTGCGGCCTCCGAGTGAGATCGTGTGCTACGTGACCCGCGGCTTGGTTCCGTCGGGCAACCGGGCGCACCCGTTGCGACCGTTCGCGAAGGTCCGCAGTCGCGTGCCGGCGAGGTCGCGCTGCTCGACGAGCGCCTGGGCCTGCCGGTCAAGTCCGGGGCCGGGGATCATGGTGCCGGGGCGACTCTGCCCGAAGCCCCCGGTGTCACCGGCGCCGATACCCATATGCGCGTCGTACAGCGGCAGCACCATCTCCCGCAGAAGGGCGAAGAGCTCGGTGTCGGGCATTCCGTCGTAGGCCTATGGGCGGTATCGCTCCCTGTTCGCCCCGTGAGCCCCCTGGTTTCCTTGACCGGTGAGTTCCTGCTGAGCACGGTCGCGCCTTCCTGTTCGCCTTGTCAGCTCCGGAAATCATGATCTTCGACGCGGTCTCGGCGTGGTGTCCGGCTGACCGGCCCAACCGCACGGGTGCAAACCCCACCCCAACGTCGTTGGCAAGCCACATGGCTGCGGCCCACCCAACGTCACTTGCACATCGAAGCGCCCGGATCCCGGCGCGCCCAGGGGCGTATCCACAGACGTTGTCCAACGTGGTGCAGCTCGGGATGCCGTGGGTACGGCGGTCAGTCGCCGGCAGGCGGTTCGGGCTTGCCCTCTCAGGCCCGGAAGGAGCCTGCGGTGGTCCGGATACCCAGGGGCCCGAACTCGTCGAAGGCCAAGACCCGGTCCGGGATGCGTTCCAGCAGCTACCCGACACGGTCAAGCTTGGCGTCGCGGGCACCGTAAGGCCTCACGGCCGATGCGGATCACGCGTCCGTGGACGCGGCGCAGCCAGGCGGTGAGTTTGCGGATCGACCGACGAGTGAAGAGCCGGCCGAGTTTGGTCGGGCGGGCGATAGCCGTCCCGATGACGAAGTCCTCGTCGTCATCGCTGAGCAAGCGGGGACGGCCTGAACGAGTACGGTGATGCGGGTGGTGCTGCACCGTTTCGTGGGCGAGGAAATCGGTGGCACCTCGTGAGGTGAGCCGTTAACTTCCGCCTGGGCGCAGTGAAGTACGAGACTCGACGGCGAAGGGAAGCAATGCGTGGAGACTGAAGGCGTGCGGACCGACCGTTTGGGCTTGCTGCTCGACCAGTTCGACCAGGCCAGGGAGATGGCCCAGGTGCGGCTGACGGGGCTCGGCGACGAGGAGTACCTGTGGGAGCCGGTGCCTGGTTGCTGGTCGATCCGGCGCCGGGGCGAGGCGGCGACGCCCAGGGCGTTCGGGCCGGGCGAGTGGGTGCTCGACTTGGGCGAGGCGGACATCCCGGCGAGCGAGTACGCCGAGGTTGCCCGGCAGGCCGCCGGCGGCATGACCATCGCCAAGATCGCCGATGACTGGAGCGTGAGTACCGAGCGGGTCGAGCAGATCCTCGCCCACAGCGGTATGCCGGAGCCCGACTCAGCGCCGGTCTCGACCATCGCGTGGCGGCTGGGGCACCTGCACTTCCACTTCGCGGGGGGATGGGAGTGGACCTTCGGTGACCGTCGGCAGGAACCGAAAACGCTGGTCGACTTCACTCCCTCCGCCGCCGTGGCACTCGAGCGGTTCTGGGCGCTGATCGACCGCTGGCGCGACAGTGTCGCCGCCCTCACCGACGAGCAGCTCGACAAGGTCGGCTTCTCGCAGTACCCGTACGCCTCCGACCCCGACGACCCATACATTGCCGTGCTGTCCGGGGCCAACCTCGAATTCATCCATCACATGGCCGAGATCGCATTGCTCCGCGACCTGTGGCGGGCCCGCTTCACCACTCCCGGGTAGGCCCGTGAGCGGTTCGTAACCTCCCACGTGCGCTTGCCAGTCGAGCTGACAGGACAGCGAATCCCCTGGTAGACGGGTTTTCGATCAAGAAACCCGTCTCCACCGGGGACTTCGTGTGCTCGTCCACCCGCCCGGCAGCGACGTTCCAGCTCCACCCTGCGCTTGGTGTCCGCCCACCTGTTCGTCCGTCACCGCGACCGTGGCACCCGTATGGCACCGCCTGACCACCGGCCGCGAGACCCCGCTCGCTCGCCCTGGCCAGCTGCGCTGCGGCCACACCTACCTCCAGCTCGCCACCGGGTTCGACATCGAGGTACCACCGCCTGCCGGTGTATCGGCGAGGCCGTCGACGTTCTCACGACCCTGGTGCCGACCTGTCAGGGCGCCGTCCGAACGGCACGCGCGAAGGCTTAGGTCATCCTCGCGACGGCACCCTGTTGTCGGTTCAGGCGGGCGGCGTCCTGTTCGGGCGTCTTGGCCCGGGCGGCCTCTCGCACAACACCGTGGCGGCCCCCGGAGTCGTCATACCGAACTCGGCAGCTCATCAGCCGCTCGGCGAGGCGGTGGGCCGGCAGGTCGAACGCGCCCGAGGAGGGCACACCTACGCGGGCGTGGCCGAACCGGCCCAGCAGCGGGAGGGTCCTGGAAGCGCCCGCTCGTACAATCTCCAGCTTTCCGTCACGGCGGGAGGGTGAGGAAGACTCCTGCGAGCAATTGACGCTCTATGGCATCAAGCCGGCGTACACAGCGGGCTTCTCGCCTCTCTGTCTGTCGACGGCGGCAGCGGTGCAGCTGTAGCTGCATGGCGGCCCGTTCCGGCTGATGATCATCGATTTCGTGGCTGTGGCCTGGAACAACGACCGGTGGCGGGTAGCGGCGCAGGCGCGAGAGGCAGGTCAAAGCGATGTCTCGGCCAGGTGCTGCCTGATCGCGGGGCATCAGCCCAGTACGACCTCGCCCGCGTGGACGGCACGCATGGCGCGCTCGACAGTCTCCTGGTTTTCGCTGACCGGAGCCACGTACCCGATGACGTCGCGCGCGGCGTCCTCCCCGAGCGTCCGGGTGATCACCCATGTGGCGAGATACTGGGACGCCAGACAACCGCCCGCTGTGGCGATGTTCCCCTCTGCGTGGAACGGCGCGTCCAGCACGGTGACATCGCAGGCTTCGACAAAGGGCCGGCTCTTCATGTCCGTGCAAACCGGCATGCCGCCCAGCAGACCGAGCCGCGCAAGCACCAGTGCGCCGGAGCACTGTGAACCGATCAGCTGTCGCGAAGGGTCGAGTGGCAGCCTGGAGATCAGCCGGTCGTCGGCGACCACGTCTCGCGTCTTCACTCCGCTGCCGATCAGCACGACGTCGGCTTCGGTCACGAACTCCATCGGGCGCTGCCCGGTCACCTCGACGCCGTTCATCGATGTGACCACCGTCGTCGGCGTCGTGATGAAGGCCTCCAAGCCGTCCTTACGGCACCGGTTGATCAGCGCGGAAGCGATGAAGCTGTCGAGCTCGTTGAACCCGTCGAAGGTGACCACGGCTACCTGCATCACCACTCCTTCAAGTACGGCATCGGATCGTCAGTCTGCCTGGCGCACCGTTCCGGAGCGAGAGCCAATCAGCGGCTGGTGGCATGCCTACCGCCCCTCTGCGTCTCGGGTTCCGGCCTGAGTACGGTACTTACTGTCCCGCCGACCTGCTGACGTGACGTCCCGAGGCTCTCCAGGCTCAACTCGGCGAGAGCCCAATCCTGCTCGCCCTCATCAGTGGGCAGGTGTGCCGCACAAGAGCCAGCGCGGGATCTCTCGCGTCGGCGCCTTTCCATAAGTCGACGATTCCGTCCGCGAGGTGCTCGCGCAGTTCTGTCCGATCCCATGTCCAGCCCGTACGAGCCCTGGCTGCCACCAGCTCAAGGCGCGCTCGCTCGGACACAAAGTACCGATTGACCAGGGCCGATGTAACACCTGCATCGTCCGCGATCTCCTGAAGGGTTACCGGCCCGTTTCGGTGAACCGTCGCGACGCTGCGCGGAGAATGCCGTCGCGCGTCCATGCCGAGTCCTTGATGCGCCTCGTGTCACGGCCCTTCGAACGAGTGGCTCGGGTCGCCCGTTTCGTCTCTCGCGATCCGGCCCCACCCATATCGACGAGTCCCCCATACCCTTGCCGGCGCGCCCGAGTCGAGGATGGCCTTGGACGGCTTTGGCAGCCCGGACCGTCTTCGCCTCGATCACAAGTACCGTCACGCACGCGAGGCCTTCTCCAAATTCTGCTGCTTGGTCGCTGCTGATCTTGGAAGACCTCGCTCCGTCTCTGGACCAGGTCGCCGATTTCGGGGGCGCCGCTGAACCGGCCCGCATTCAGGTGCAGCGCGTACACGGTCGCGCTGGTGATCAACTGCCAGTCGGGGAAGACCTCGCGGGCCCGCGGGTGAGTGAACAGGATCCGCGGCATGCTGGTCTCCCCCTTGGAGGGGGCAGGAGGGCGTCGGCGATGGTGTTGGTGTTGGTGTTGGTGTTGGTGTTGGTGGCCAGGATGCCGAACGCCGGACCCATGACGCAGGCCGCGGCCGTCGGGAAGGCGTCGAGCAGCCGTAGCAGGGCGGGGTGTACTTGGTCGCGGAAGCTGTCGGCCTTCGTGCGGGGGTTGATGCCGGCGAGGCGGAACAGATGAGTGCGCGCATCGGCGCCCAGGCGCAGTGCCCTGCCGAGCGCGTCGACGACCTGCGGTGAGGGGTTGGTTTCGCGGCCCTGTCCAGGCGGATGTAGTCGTCGGCGCTCACGCCCGCCAGCACGGCGACCTCGTCCCGGCACAGGCCCTTCACCCTGCGGGTGCCGCCGCCGACGGGCAGCCCGACGTCGGAACGGTTCCAGGCGGGAACGGCTGGCGCGCAGGAAGTCGCCGAGTACGTTGGCAGGCGCGTTCCGCATGTGACCGACAGGACCGCGCGGACGGCTGCCCGCACCTGTGAGCCGCCGTTGACGACTCCCGCGAACCGACACGCCCGGCCCGTCGATCAGTCGGGTGTCTCGGCCGGCTCGGCCGGCTCGGAGTCGTCGGTCGGCGCGGACCGCTCGATGTCCTGGTCAGCCGCGGCCCAGTCGGCCAACAGGTTCAGGTCCTCTTGCGAAGGTGACCCGGGCTCGGCGGTGTGTGTGAGAAGGCTCTGGCCCGCGGCGGCCCCCAGGGCTCGCCCAGGCCCAGGCATCCCGCGGACTGGGCGGCAACCTGGCATACGACGACACCCCGCGGTAGGGGGACGGACCCGGATCCAGGACCAGTCGATCGGGCTGGTGCGGGCGATGACGGACTGAGGTCCGCTGTGGCCACTGAAGTTGGTTGCCCTACAGCAGGGATCCTGCGGCGTTGACGCGAATGTCCTTCAGCCGCTTGGCGTACTGAGTGGTCAACATGGCGAGGTGGTGCTCTGGGACCGCGAGCAAGAGTGGGTCGAAATGCGACCGAGCGCCCGTTACGCCCTACCGCCGAGATCCCCGCGCCCGATCTGACTGTCGACTTCGCCTCGGTCGAGGAACTGCGCCGAGTTGTCCGCGCAATTCCGACAGGACGGCATCCGCGTGGAGCCGGCGGCCGCCGGGATCGCACTCCGCCGTCGGCGGAACGATTCGGGCGGTCGCTTCACACTGTCACTGACTTTCCCCGCAACGTAGCGAGTACATTTCGAAGGCGTTTCCGGCGGTGTGCCGAACTTGGGATTTGGTCAAGAATGGGATTCAACCCTTGTCGCCCGTCGGGACACCGACACACCATGTGCCGAACATATCGACGCTTATCTGCAGGAGGCCCGGGTGTCCGCTGGTCTGTCCAAAATCGAGGTGGACACCACCACCCTCGCAGCGGAGTCCGAGCGGAACAAACTCCGCAAACACTTCGGCCGCTTCGACATCCTGTTCTTCCTGGTCTGCACCCTCGTCGGCCTCGACACCATCGGTACGGTGGCCGCCTCCGGAGCGGAGGCGTTCACCTGGCTGATCGTGCTGGCCGTCATCTTTTTCGTGCCGTCAGCACTGCTCACCGCGGAACTGGGCACGGCCTTCGCGGAGGAGGGCGGCCCGTACATCTGGACCAGCCGGGCCTTCGGGCGGCTGGCCGGAGCGGTCAACAACTTCCTCTACTGGGTGACCAATCCGGTCTGGCTCGGCGGCACTCTCTCCGTCTCGGCCGTCGCCGCGTTCACCACCTTCTTCAATGACGGCAAGGACCTGAGCACCCCCGCCTTCTACGTCTTCACCCTGATATTCATCTGGGTGGGCGTGCTCGCGGCGATCCTCTCCTTCGATGTCGGCAAGTGGATCCCCACCGCCGGGGCGTGGTCCCGTTTCGTGCTGCTCGGCCTGTTCACGCTCACCGTGGTCATCTACGCCTTCAAGCACGGCCTGCACGGTTTCGGCTTCGGCGACTTCTCCCCGACGTATGCCGGCTTCGTCGGCCTGGTCCCCGTCCTGATGTTCAACTACGTCGGCTTCGAATTGCCCAACACCGCGGGCGACGAGATGACCGACGCGCAGAAGGACATCCCGTACGGCATCTTCCGCGCCGCCGGGCTCGGCGTGCTGCTGTACGGCCTGCCGATTCTCGGCATCCTGCTGGTCCTCCCGGTCAAGGCCATCACCGGTCTCGGCGGCTTCCTCGACGCCATCCGCCAGGTTTTCACCGTCTACGGCGGCCACGTCGCCTCCGACGGCACGGTCACCCTCAGCGGGGCCGGGACCGTGCTCGGCGATCTGGCCGCAGTGATGTTCATCCTGACCGTGCTCTCCTCGGGCGTCACCTGGATCATGGGCTCGGACCGTGCGCTGGCGGTCTCCGGGTACGACGGCGCCGCGCCCCGCGGCCTGGGTGTGATCTCCGAGCGGTTCGGCACGCCGGTCCGGGTCAACCTGCTCAGCGGAGTGCTCTCCACCGGCGTGCTGATCCTGGCCCACCAGCTCACCGGTGGTGACGCGGGCAAGCTCTTCGGCGCCGTGCTCGGACTCGCCGTCTCCACGACACTCATCAGCTACCTCGGCATCTTCCCGGCGCTGCCGGTGCTCCGCCGCAAGTACCCGCAGGTGGAGCGTGCCTACCGGGCTCCCGCTGCCTGGCCGATCACGATCGTGCTGACGCTGCTGATCCTGTTCGCCTCGGTGCAACTGCTGGTCCCGGGCGCGCCCTTCGACTGGTTCAGCTCGGACTTCCGACCGGACGGCTGGAGCTACAGCGAGCGCTGGACCTATCTGCTGACGGAGGCGGTGCCACTGGCCGTCTTCATCGTCACGGGCGTGATCTTCTGGGCACTGGGCGCACCGACTCGCGCCAAGACCAAGAAGACGGCCGCCGCAGGGCTGACCCAGGATTGAGCGCCCGCTCGCCGACGCGGCCGTGATCTCGTTCCAGCGTCAGTGGCAGGCCGTGGCATTGGTGCTGGTGGCGGCGTCGCCACCAGCACCAATGCAGACGGCGGCCTCGTACTCGATCAACGGCACCAGGTCGATCCCGGCAAGGAAACGCCAAAGGGCGGAGTGTGCCTGCCGGGTGGCGGCTGCCAGCTCCACGATCCGCGCACCGCGTTCGCGTCGTTGCTCAGGAGGTCCTGCGCGTCGTTGACGCGATGGTGCGCGTATCCGGTGGTGTCGCGGTCCAGGAGCTGGATGGTTCCGTCGCCAAAGTCGGTTGGCGGGGCGGAGGTGCACGCAGCGCGTGTCGCACCGGAGCTGGTTCCCGCGAGTGGCGGAGCCGTTGCCGATGCGGCCCTAGATCGCGGCTGGCGGCAGGTGGCGCCCTTCTTCGGGATTTCGAAGTCCGCGGCCGAGCACGTCCTGGACCACTTGGCACCGTTGCTGGCGATCTCACCAGCCCGCCGGCCACGCAAGGACACCGTGTACATCTTCGACGGCACGCAGGTGCCCATCCGGGACCGGAAACCGCAACGGCTGCCGGGCATTTGCCGGTTATCAGGGCACGGGCGCACTCATCCCCCAGCGCAGACGCCCTGGGCAGAGGCGTCTGGGCCCGAAGCAGGAGGCAGAAAGCAGGATGCATCTTCCGCCTACGGAGATCGCCGTGCATCCCACGGACGGCCCGGAGACACAGGAGCTCTATCTGATGTGCGACGACATCGACGCAACCGTGAAGAGCCTGACCGCGAAGGGAGTGGAGTTCACACAGCCAGTCACCGACGCGCGCTGGGGGCGGCTGACCAGGTTCCGTCTGCCGGGCGGCGGTGAGGTGGGCTTGTACGAGCCCCGCCATGAGCGGGCGACCGACCTGTGAGGCATCCCGGCACGCGGGATTCAATTCCCGAACTCACCCACGCGCAGTGGGCGCGCATCGACGCGGTCGCCGTCGCACTCGGCAGCCGGGCGCGCGAGGACCTGACCGAAGCCGACGGTCCCGCGGGAACGAGACTTGACGGCCTTCGTCCGCGCCGCCGACGCTGTTCTTCGGATACGTGACCGGCCGTTTCCGCCCGTGGCAGCGGCTGAGTAGCTGAAATCGGGCGGGTCGGTGAACGCGACGACATCGGGCTGGCGATCGCCACCTTGGTCTCCAAGGAAAGTCACTGGATCACTGCCCAGAACATCGAGGCTTCCGACGGACAGAACCTCTGAAGCCTGTCCAGACGGTTATGTCCGCAGCCAGACGACCAGGACAGCTGCGGAGCCGTTTCCTCGCGCGTCGACGTCGACTCCGTCATCCCGGGTCACAAGGTGGCACACGGCGCCACGAGGCGGGATGTGTACGTGATGGATGGCTTGAGGTACACACGCGGACCCCGAGTGGGTCCGCGTCCAGGACGACAAGGCGAACATTGGGGTGACTCCGTACGCCTTGAGCGCCATGGCCTCATCTATGCCGAAGTCCTCGGTCAAGAGAGCCACTTGGGGGCCGGCGACTCCTTCGCGGCAGGGAGTCGGTCAGCGCCCTGTGTCAGATGCCCTGCCGATCGTCACTGCGGCTGGCGCAGTCCGGCGATGAGGAGGCCGACCAGTCGCCGTGCGTCGTAGCGCGGATCACTGTCCGCACCGACGCAGAGGTTGCCCACGCCTCGCATCAGCTCAAGACCCTCAAGGCCGGAGCGGATCTCGCCTCGATCGGCCGCGGCGTCGAGCAGTTCGTCGCACACGGGGACGAGCCGGTCGAGGAAGTAGGCGTGCAGCGTGTCGAAACCGGCGTTGTCGGGCTGCAGCACGGCAGCGAGTCCGTGCTTGGTGACCAAGAAGTCGACGAAGAGGTCGATCCACTGCCCCAGCGCGGCGTAAGGAGTGGCGCAGCTCGCCAGTAGGGCCGGGCCGGCCTCGGCGCAGGCGTCGACCTGGTGACGGTAGACCGCGATGATGAGATCCGCCCGTGTCGGGAAGTGCCGGTAGATCGTGCCCATGCCGACGCCGGCCTTGGCCGCGATGTCGCGTACCGGCGCCTCTACACCCGAGGCGACGAAGACTGCGGCGGCCGCATCCAGCAAGGTCTGTCGATTACGCCGGGCGTCCTTGCGCATGGATCCCGCTGCGCTTCCCGTGCTCTGACCGCTGTCGTTCACCGCGGAAATCCTTCCCTGAGACTTGCGAAGCGGAACGGTGCTCCGTATCATCTTCGGAGCGAGGTTCCGTTTCGTGCATTGTGGCAGAACCCAGGACCGGCACCCAAGCCGTCCGCCGCCGACACGCTCCGCCCGGCGAAAGACACGTACTTGTCGATACCTGACATCGACATCGCTGCGCGCGAGAAGCGCTCCTCGTTCCCCGCCCGAGCCGGCCTGCGGCGCCAGCGGGCGCCTGACCCACCGAAGCGAAGAGCGCGAAGAAACGCCTCGGCCTTGGGGGCACACTCATCTGCCGGCGGCACCCTTTGACCGAACCCCTGGGGTGGGCTGCGGGTCGACGACGGTGAGGTGGACGCCGCGGTCCGTGGTGGGGCTAGATGGGGCAATGGGCGTTGCCCGCTTCGGCAGGGCACATCATCCGCCGGTAGCCGTCGGCGTCGGCATTCCGTTTCGGCATGAGGCGGTATACGCGGCGCGCAGCGAGGATCGCCTTCTCCGTTCCGGCCTGCTTGCCGAGCTGGTCTGCCGGTAGACGCAGACGGGCTTCAACCCATGGCTCGGACGGGGAACTGCCCGTCCTCGGGCTCGGAGTTGTTGTGGGCGTGGTCGCCGGCAAGGTAGCCGCTGCATCCTGAGCCACGCCGTCTTGGGGTCTGCCCCCTGGATCAGGAGAACATCCTCTCTTGGCCTCGCCCCGCAGCGCAATCTTCGAAGATCCCTCGGCTGCACTGTCGGCATTCCCTTGGCCGCCGTCCCCACATCCCCTGCGTGGCTGGCTGGATCGGCAAGCACCATATGCAGCGCGGCCGGTAGAGACCAGGCCTCCCATCCGAGTCGCTCCGTCGGCTGCCAGCGACACGAGCGAGGCGGGCTGCGGGTAGGCCCAGCCGGAAGATCACGGCACGTACGCTTGTGCACATGGTTGAGCATCGAATGGTTGACGTGAACGGCGTTCGGCTGCACATCGCCGAGCAAGGCGACGGCCCCCTGGTAGTCCTCCTGCACGGCTTCCCCGAGTCATGGCACTCCTGGCACCACCAGTTCGGCCCTCTGGCCGATGCGGGCTTCCGGGTGGTCGCCCCCGACCAGCGCGGATACGGACGCAGCGACCATCCCGACGACGTCGACGCGTACACCATCCTCCACCTGGTCGGCGACGTCGTCGGACTGATCCAGGCCCTGGGCGAGGAGAAGGCGTACGTCGTCGGGCACGACTGGGGCGCGCCGGTCGCCTGGCACACCGCGCTGCTGCGACCGGACATGGTGCTCGGGGTGGCCGGCCTGAGCGTGCCGCCCCCGTTCCGGGGGACGGAGCCTCCGCTGGCCGCCATGGAGAAGAGGTTCGAAGGCCGCTTCTACTGGAACTACTTCAACCGCCCTGGTGTCGCCGACGCCGAGTTCGCCAAGGACACCCGCACCGCGTTGCGAAAGTTCTTCTATTCGGCCTCCGGCGACGCTCCGGGCGCCCGCGAGGGCAAGCAGCCACTGGTCGACCCCGAGCGGGGCTGGCTCGCCACCATGCCGGACCCCGAGGTACTGCCGGAGTGGTTCACCGAGGACGATCTCGACGCGCTCACCGAGAGTTTCTCCACAGGGTTCACCGGGGCCCTCAACTGGTACCGCAACCTCGACCGCAACTGGGAACTGACCGCTCCCTGGCACGGTGCCGTCGTCACCCGGCCCGCCCTGTACATCTACGGCGACCGCGACTTGGTCCCGGCGTTCCCCGGCACTCCCGAACTCATCGAGCGCCTCCCCGACCTCATGCCCAACCTCTGGCACAAGCCCCTCAAACTGACCGGCTGCGGACACTGGACTCAGCAGGAACGCCCGGCCGAGGTGAACGCGGCGCTCATCGAATTCCTGAGGACCTGTGCCTGAGCCCGGCCCGCCGAATCGTCGAGCCGCCAGGCTCTGGCCTGCCTCCTGAAGCGCCTGATACCCCATCAGAACGAGTGTCGCGACCACCGCCCGCTCATCGGCGGTTTACGCCCGAGACCACCTACACACCGAGACGGGTTCTCCCGCTGGGCGTCGCGCCCGCGATGGTGAGGAGACCGGCAGTTTCGGGATGAGGGCCGTTGAGCGCCCAGTCCAGTGGGGACCAGCCTGTGCCGTGATCTTCTCGGAGATTCGGATCGGCGCCGTGCGCCAACAGTTCGCGCACTGTCGCGGTGTGCCCCCAGCATGCGGCTGCGCACAGGGGTGTGCCGTCCGCGCCGAGTCCGCTGCTCTCGGTGTCCGGGGAGGCCCCGGCCGCCAGGAGCAGGCGGGCGATCTCCGCTTCCCCGTTCACGGATGCCTCGTAGAGCGGGGTGATGCCCTCGCTGCCGGCTCGTTCTGGGTCGGCCCCAGCCCTCAGAACCGCCTTCACGCGGGCGGTGTCACCCACCGGAATTGCTTCGAAGAGATGATGGGGGAGCTTCTTCTGCTGTCGCTGGTTCATGAGGGCCGAGGTCAGCGACCGGGCGCGTGGCGGGGCCAGTCATATCCCCTCGTTGATGGCCGCGACCAGCACGGTTGCCGCGCAGCGGACCGCAAGCCTGCCAATCCCCTTGGGAAGGTGGCACGGGTCACGGAAGGATGGTCGCGTCACCAGCGACATGAGGGGAACGGTGGATGAGGCGAAACCGGCTTGGGAAGAGCAAGGTGCAGGTCACGGAACTGGGTTTCGGTGGCGGACCGCTCGGGGGACTCTTCGCGCCGCTGGACGACGAGACCGCCGCGGGAGCCCTTGAGGCTGCCTGGGACAGCGGGATCCGCTACTTCGACACCTCTCCGCATTACGGCATCGGACACTCCGAGCGCCGCACCGGTGGTCTGTTGCGCGGCAAGCCGCGTGAGGAGGTGACACTGTCGACGAAGGTCGGCCGGCTGCTGGTCCCGCAGGACCCGGCGGGCCGGATGGACGAGAGCTTCATGGTGCCCGCCACACACCGTCGAGTGTGGGACTTCACGCGGGACGGTGTTCTGCGCAGTGTGGAGGACTCGCTCGGGCGGACAGGCGTCGACCGAATCGACGTGCTGTTCCTGCACGACGCTGAGAAGCATTTCGAGGATGCGTTGCGCGAAGGCTGTCCGGCCCTCGCCGAACTACGCGCCCAGGGGGTGGTGGGCGCGATCGGTGCGGGGATGTACCACCCCGGCAAACTGACCCGGCTGGTCGAGGAGTCGGACGTCGATGTAGTCATGCTCTCCGGCCGCTACACGCTTCTGGACCAGAGCGCCCTCGACGAACTGCTGCCTGCCTGCACGGACCGGGGGGTCTCGGTACTCGCGGCGTCGATCTTCAACTCCGGGCTGCTCGCCACGGCCCGACCCGCCGAAGGTGCCACCTTCGACTACGCGCCCGCCGCGCCGCGGATGCTGGAGCGCGCGCATCGCATCGCCGATGTCTGCGAAACACACGGTGTGACGCTCCCGGAGCTGGCGATGGCCTTTCCGCTCCGCCACCCAGCCGTCTCGGGCATCGTGGTCGGCATGCGTACCGCCGACGAAGTACGCCGCAACATCTCGGCGTTCGATGCGAAGATCCCAGCTCGGGTCTGGGACGATCTGCGAAGCGAAGGCCTCTTGGACGAGCGGGCACCAGTGCACGTCTGACGATCACCCGAGCCACGATCCGCCGGCCCACCCCCTAGGCTCAGTCCGGCGTGTCTTCCTGGTCCAGCAGTTCGCCGCCGAGCGGCGTGACTTGATGCAGGGCCTCATCGAGCAGGATGTGTCGAAGGCCGATACGGCACGGAAGCTTGGCGTGACGCGTCAGGCCACTCAGAAGACGCCGGCCTGCTGAGGGCGCCGTGCAGTCCATCACGCCCGGAGCCAGAACAGGGATCGCCGTGACGGCGACGGCGCCGTGAAAGACGTAGACGCGCCTGTCGAACCGCGCGGCCACGGCCCGGGAGTTCTTGAGCGCGTTGATGGTGCGTTCCACTTCGTTGCCGCGCTTGTAGATCGCCTTACCGGGGCACCCGGTGGGTCTTCCCCCGCGAGGGCCGTGTGTCTTGCGGCGGGCCCGCCGCCGAGCCGACCAATACGAATGCGTTCCAGGACGGATACGAGCGGGGGCGTCGCCCCGCTCGCCCGGCGTCAGCAGCAGGACCTGCGGGCGGCATCCGCCTTCCCCGACGAGGTGGAATCTTGCAGGTGAGGCCGCCCCGGGAATGTCCCAATCCCTCGTCGGGGCGGTGCTGCCGAGCGTGCGTCCTTCGCTGGCACCCGCGGGCTGACTTGCGCGCTCCCGCAACGTGCTGGTGGGCCCGGCAGGAGGTGGAGTCCACGCCCACCATCACCGTCGACCAGTCGATACGGCCTTCCGCGTCAGCGTTCGCGAGGACGGCCTCGAAGTGCTTGTCCCATGTGCCGTCCGCCGACCAGCGCCGATGCCTCTCGTACGCCGTTCTCCACCCGTAAAGTCCAGCGCGAAACACTGTGGCGGTGTTCTCGTAGCGGGTGGCCAGGCCGCGCCACTGATTCAGGCGGTTGAGCATCGTTCGACGGTGTTCCGCTGCTTGTAGGACTCACAGTTGAAGCCCGGCGGACGACCGCCCCTGCGACCCTTGCGTCCGCGGATGCCGGGCCGCTCAAGGGCCGGCAGCGGCGGCGGCAGCCGATCCCCGCCATCTACGTCACCGAACACCTCACCACCAGCATCGGCACCCACCCGGCAGACAGATCAGCCAATGCCCCGCTCGCGGCCCTCCCAATACGGCTCCCGCAACTTGTACTTCTGGAGCTTTCCGGTCGCCGTACGCGCCAACTCCTCCCGGAACTCCACCGAAGTCGGCGCCTTGAAGCCGGCAAGACGCTCCTTGCAGAACTGGATCAGCTCGTCCTGCGTCACCCGCGCGCCGGGAGCGAGAACCACCAGCGCCTTCACGGTCTCGCCCCACTTCTCGTCAGGCACCCCGATCACCGCGACCTCGGCAACCGCAGGATGGCTGAAGAGCACGTCCTCCACCTCGATCGACGAGACGTTCTCCCCGCCCGTGATGATCACGTCCTTCTTACGGTCACTGATCGTCAGATGGCCGTACTCACCGATAGACCCCCCGTCCCCCGTATGGAACCACCCCCCGGACAACGCTCGCGCACTCTCCTCCGGCTGCTCCCAATACCCTTCCAGAACCACATTCGAGCGCGCGAGAACCTCACCCTCGGCATCCGTCCTGAGTGTCACGCCCAGGGCGGGAGCACCGGCCCGCACCAGCTTCTCCGCCCGCTCCGCAGCGCCGAGGTCGTCCCATTCGGAGCGGGCACGGTTGACGGTCAGCAGCGGCGAGGTCTCGGTCAGGCCGTAGATCTGAATGAACTCCCACCCCAGTTCCGACTCCACACGCGCGACCGTCCGGGTCGGCGGCGGAGCGCCCGCAACGATGATCCGCACCCGATCGCGGCCGGGGATCTCTCCCTCCCAGGACTCGGCGGCCGCCAGTACCGCCCCCACGACCGCAGGCGCCGCGCACATCACCGTCACACCGTGCTCGGCCACCCGGCGCAGGATCTCGGCCCCGTCCACCTTGCGCAGCACGATCTGTCGCACGCCCAGGGCCGACATCGCGAACGGCATGCCCCACCCGTTGGCATGGAACATCGGCAGTGTGTGCAGATACACGTCCCGGTCCGTCACGCCGGCGTGCAACGCGAAGGTGACCGCGTTCACCCAGATGTTGCGATGGGTGATCTGCACCCCCTTGGGACGGGCCGTCGTACCACTGGTGTAGTTGATGGTCGCGGTGGCGTTCTCGTCCGGCTCCCAGACCTGCGGGGCGGTGCCGAAGCGGTACAGCTCGGCGTCGGCGGCGGCCCCGAGCGTGAAACGGTGCCTGCAGCTGACACCGGCCAGACGCTCCGTCAACTCCGGATCGACAAGGAGCACATCTGCCCCCGAGTGACCGACGATGTAGCTCACCTCGTCCGCCGTCAGGCGGAAGTTGACCGGGACCAGCACCCGCCCGTAGCCGCTGACGCCGAAGAACGACGTCAGAAGCCGTGCGCTGTTCGGCGAGACCACCGCCACCCGAGCGCCCAGCGGCACGCCCAGCGCATCCAGCCCGGCAGCCTGAGCTCGCGCCAACTCCCCCACCCGCCCGTACGTCAGTCCCTCCCAGACCTCGGCCGGCTGGTCCGGCTCGTCGACCACACCAGCCCGGTCGGCATACACAGTGACGGCACGGTCCAGGAAATCACGGACCCCGAACGGGACGATCATCACAGCCTCCGAAGCTTGAACGACACAGAGCCTCTATCCCGCCACGCCCTCGAGTATCCCGACAAGCCATCCGACACCTTGCAAGCAACTAGGCACCGCCCGACCTCGCGAGACCCGGCCGACCGCGGTTCTACGGCCGGAAGGTCGCCTTGGCGGTGAAGCCGCAGCGCTCGAAGGTACGTACCGGCGCCCCGGATGTCACGGATCCGGTCCCCGGGCTGGGCGGCGTCGACCGCGGCCTGGATCGTGGGGTAGTTGGGGACCACCAGCTCGTGCGACGCGTTCGCTTCGGCAGACAGCGGCACCAATGGCCAGGCGGTCGCGATGACGGCACACAGGGCCAGACGTGCGGCCGTTCTGATGCATGGGATTGCCATTCCGTGTCCGCTCTCGTGCGGTACTCCATGGGGCCGTGGCATGACCGAGGCCCGCCTGCCGGCTGCGCACGCAACGTATCCACGGTTTGGAGTGCGGGAACTCAGGGACACCTGATCGTGAGCCTGCTTCCCTCTGACGGACGACCGGCAGACCTCGATCGGATCGGAATCATCCATAGCGGCCCAGGCCTGACCCGGCTCAGGTCCGGTCCCCGTTGTGGTCTGCCGCTCTCGTGCGCCGTGACCGGCTCTCCGCAGCCTCCGCTGCCGTTTCTCGATGTCGACGGACCGCTGATCCCGTTCGGCGCGGCGCCCGAGCAATATCCGGCCCATGCCTCTTGCCTTGAACCGTTCGATGGATCGTGTCCCGGCGAGTGGTGCAGTCACTGGTCGAGTTGACAGGGCTTAGCTGAGTCGACCTGCTCGGCGGTGTCGTTCGGTTTGTCGGCGAACGGTTGGGCCATGGAGGCTTCCGATAGGCAGCGGCGGTCAAAGACCTGCCATTCGTCGTGGAGTTCGGCCAGGACCGCAGCGGCGAGCCGGTCCAGGGCCGCCGGGTTGGGGAAGACCTGGACGACGTCGGCTCGGCGCTCGATCTCCCGGTTCAGCCGTTCCAGCTGATTGGTGCTCCAGATCTTCTTCCAGTGCGCCGGCGGGAAGTCCGCGAATGCGGTGATGTCCGTCGCGGACGCCGGCAGCATCGTCTTGACCCTTGTCGATCACGCCGAGGACGTCTCGGACGAAGTGAACCCGGCACCTTCGCCGGGCCGCGCCGAGGAAGACGGTGCCGATCGCGGCGACCAGGCCGCTGTGGCCGTCGGAGATCACCATCTGAACGTTCTCCAGGCCACGGGCTCGTAAGGAGCGCAAAAACCTGGTCCAGAAGGGCTTCGATCCACTGTCGCCGACCATCGGACCGAGGATCTCGGGGTGTCCGGTGGCGGAGATGCCGGTCGCGATGACCACGGCCTGCGAGACGATTCGGTGGTTGACCCGGTCCTTGCAGTAGGTGGCGTCCAGGAAGACGTAGGGGAAGACGGTGTGGTCTAGCAGCCGTTCCTTGAACGCGACCAGCTCCCCGTCGAGGCCGCCACGGATCCGCGAGACCTCCGACTTCGAGATCCCGCTCTCCGCGCCGAGGGCCTTGACTGCATCGCCCCGCTCATTGGTCTGCCGCAGCTGGCCGTGGTGGTCTGGCCAGAACCGTCCGACGTCGATGATCAGGACGAGTGGAACGGACCGCACTGGAAGACCCGCACCCTTGCCGAACGGGCGGCGGGGCGCCCCTTCGTCTGGGTCGACGACGAGGTCACCGACACCGATCGGGCCTGGGGCGCCGCTCACCCCCCGGCGAACGCCCTGCTCCACCGGGTCGATCCCCGCCGGGACTGACCGTTCACGACTATGCGGCTCTCGACTCCTGGCTGAGACGACAGTTGGTCTGACTCCCGGATGGAGCAGGTGAGGTGACGGCTACTGGGTGAATGCTGCCCGGCACGCGTCGATGGACGTCCTTCAAGTACGCGTCCCGCTCCACTCCGTTGGCGCGGTACGCAGGCCGCACGACGGGCAACCACGCCGCATCCGTGCCCTGCCGGCCGGATTGCCGGGAAGTCGGGGCGGCCCCGCGCTGCGGCCTCCCCACCGGACGTGACCCGCATCACGTGCCGCAAGTGCATAGCGAGGTGCTCACCAACGTCTTTCTCCAGGTGTACGAAGCTGGCAAGTGCGGGGACGGTGCGGATGGATCAGGCTCAGGCCGAGAGTTTCGACGGGTTCGTTGCGGCCCGTTGGTCGGCGTTGTTCCACCTCGCCCGTCTGCTCTGCGGAGGTGACCGGCACCGCGCCGAGGACCTGCTCCAGGAGGCCCTGGTCAAGCTCTGGTTCGTCTGGCCGAAGGTCGCGGACGAGGCGCCCGAGGCGTACGTACGCAAGGTCCTGGCACGCGCAGCCGCCCGTTCCGCCCGCCGGCGGTGGTGGGGCGAGCGGCCCGTGGAGCAGTTGCCCGACCTGGCGCAGACCGGGGACGAGTCCGCCGCCGTGGTGGAGCGGTCGCGGCTGGAGGCTGCCCTCGCCCAACTGCCGGCCCGGCAGCGGGCCGCCGTGGTGCTGCGTTACTACCAGGACCTGCCCGAGAAACAGGTCGCGGAAGTACTGGGATGCCCGCTGGGCACCGCCCGGTCCCACGCGTCACGCGGTGTGGCGCGACTGCGTCAGATCCTGGGCGATGTCATCGAGCCGGTGGGGTGAAGGGAAGCATGGATCACTTCGAGCTGGAGCTGGCGCGGATGATGCGCGACGCCCAGGAGTACACCCCTTTTGAGCCCGCACACCAGGACCGGCTCAGGACGGGAGTGCTCGTGCGCCGCCGGGTCCGCGCGGCGCAGAAGGCCGTGGGCTCCGTACTGGTGGCCGCCGGGCTCGGCCTCGGTCTGTTCCTGCTGCCGCACGCACCGGACCGCGACCAGCCCCAGGCCCCTGTGCCGCGGCCCTCAACCGGCCTCTCCTCCCTCACCATCACGCCGTCCCCGACCCGACCCTCCAGCGGAAGCTCCACCGAGTCGGCCCCCACCACGCCCACGGCACCTGTCACGACAGGGAGCTCGACGGAGAGTTCGAACTCGGTAGCCACGGCTCCCTCCGGGACCGCTACCGCCAGTCCACCGGCCACCATCCCGGCCACGCCGAGCGGGAACATCACGCCGTCGTCGCCACCGACTACGACACTCCAGCCCTCCTCGTTCATCAGCGCGACCGTCACCGGTTAGCCACGCTCGCTCGCCGCCGAACCGCACCACCGTCCTGCCCACTCCCCCACTGAACTTCCGCACCGCGCCCTATTTCCTCATTGCTACTCCGCTATCCCTACTCCCTCATCGCAGCTCCGCCGTGAGCACCTCCGGCATGCCCTGCGACAGCACAGAAACCTGGATGAACCATGACCAAGACCGTTCGGTCCGCTCCGACGAACCTTGCGACGGGACTGCCCATGGACCGACTGCCGCTCCGGCTGCCGCTGCCGGCGGACCACCCGGAACCCGTACTGGACGTGGTCGTCCCCGTGTTCAACGAGGAGACGGATCTGGAGCCGAGTGTGCGGCGGCTGCACGCGCACCTGCGCGAGACGTTCCCGTACCCGTTCCGCATCACCGTCGCCGACAACGCCAGCACCGACGACACCCCGCGGATCGCGGCCCGGCTGGCCGCCGAACTGCCGGAGGCCGAGTGGATACGGCTGGTCGAGAAGGGGCGCGGCCGAGCCCTGCGCGTCGCCTGGTCGCGCTCGCGCGCCCCGGTGCTGGCCTACCTGGACGTGGACCTGTCCACCGAACTGAACGCGCTGCTCCCGCTGGTCGCCCCGTTGATCTCCGGCCACTCCGACATAGCCATCGGCACCCGCCTGGCCCGCGGTTCCCGGGTGATACGGGGTCCCAAACGGGAGATCATCTCCCGTTGCTACAACGTCCTGCTGCGTTCCACCCTCGCCGTCGGCTTCTCCGACGCGCAGTGCGGCTTCAAAGCGGTCCGGCGTGACGTCGCCGAGCGGCTGCTGCCCCTGGTGGAGGACTCGGAGTGGTTCTTCGACACCGAGCTGCTGGTGATCGCCGAGCGGGCCGGGCTACGCATCCACGAGGTGCCCGTCGACTGGGTGGACGACCCCGACAGCCGGGTCGATCTGGTCTCGACGGCTGTGGCCGACCTGCGCGGCATCGTCAGGATCGGCAGGTCGCTCGCCCGCGGCACGCTCCCGACGGCAGGGCTGCGGCGCGCCACCGGAGGTGATCCACCGGGCCCACTGGCCGCCCAGTTGCTGCGCTTCGGTGCCGTCGGCGTGGTGAGCACGGTCGGGTACGTCCTCCTCTACTCGGCCCTGCGCCCGGTGGCGGGGCCGCAGGGCGCCAACGCGTGGGCGCTGCTGGTCTGCGCCGTCGCGAACACGGCCGCGAACCGGCGCCTCACCTTCGGGCTGCGCGGGCGGGGAGGCGCGCTGCGCCAGCAGGTCAAGGGCCTTGCTGTCTTCGGCCTCGGCCTGGCGCTCACCAGCGGCTCGCTCGCCGCGCTGCACCGCTGGGTGCCGGGGCCCGCGCGGCCCACGGAAGTCGCGGTGCTCGTCGTCGCCAATCTGGTCGCGACACTGCTGCGCTTTCTGCTCCTGCGGGCCTGGGTGTTCACCGCCGCCCCCCGAGGCAACGGAACAGGAGCCGAGTCCCGATGAACGAGCCGAGCCTCGCGAACGCTCCGTCGTACGAGAGCAACGGGCCCCACACAGAAGGCCGTTCGCCCGCCACGGAACCCTCGTACGACACCGGCTCGCCCCCCGCCCCCTCTCCCTCCCTCACCTCCCTCGCCTCCGCCGCCCGCCAACGGTGGGCGCGACTGTGCCGGGCGGCCGAGCACCACGGTCCGATGCTCGCGCTGTACGGTGCGCTGAAGCTCATCGGCTTCTGCGTCTTCATGTACCTGCTGGACTCCTCCGGAGACTTCCGCAAGAAGCACCCCCGCTTCGGCGGCGGCGCCCACGCCTGGGACGTCCTGGCCACGTGGGACGGCTGGTGGTACCAGCAGATCGCCGCGCACGGCTACCACCCCGCGCTCGTCCCGGTACCCGGTGCGGGCGGCCTGATCACCATCGAGGGCAACTCCGCGGCGTTCTTCCCGCTGTACCCGGCCCTGATGCGGGTGGTCTCCTCCTGCACCGGCCTGGGTCTGTTCGGCGCCGGCCTGCTGGTCTCGGTCACCGCCTCGTTCGTCGCGGCCCTGGCGATCCACGCCGTCACCGCACGGATCGGCGGTCGGCGGGCCGGGCTGGCCGCAGCCGGCCTCTGGGCGGTGTGGCCCGGATCCGGCATGGAGTGGTCGGGCTACTCGGAGTCCCTCTACGTCGCCCTCGCAGCCTGGGCCTGTTACGCCGTCATGCGCCACCGCTGGCTCGCCGCCGGCATCCTGACCTGCGCCACGGGTCTCACTCGTCCGACGGCCACCGCGCTGATCGCGGCGCTCACCGTCGCGGCGCTGCTGGCCATACACCGGCAACGGCGGGAGGTCCGCCGCTGGGGAGACGCCCCCGGCCCGGACGGTAAGAGGCATCGGTCCACGGTTCTGCGCCCGCTGGTCGCCGTGGCGATCGCCCCCCTCGGCCTGTTCGGCTACCTCGGCTGGGTGGGACACCGGATGGGCGACTACAGCGGGTACTTCAAGCTCCAGGAAGGCGCCTGGGCCCACACGTTCGACTACGGCAAACACACCCTCGACGTGTTCACGTCCCTCCCGGTGGGCCACTTCGACTACCTCTTCGCCTACCCCTACGAAGACCTCATCGGTGTCGGCACGGTCCTGCTGGCCCTGATCCTCCTGCCCCTGCTGCTCCGGCTCCGGCCGCCCGCGGTCCTGGTCGTCCACACCCTCCTGACGATCGCGCTCGTCCTGGGAAGCCAGCAGATCTTCGGCAACATCTCCCGCTACCTTCTCCCGGCCTTCCCCCTGTTCATCCCGTGCGCCGTCGCCATGCGCCGGCTCAGCACGCCGGTGCTGTGCACCGTCCTCGCAATCGCCGCGCTCGCCTCCGGCTCATACGCGGGGTACGCCTTGTTCGAACTCGGCGTTCCGTAAACGCCACCGGTGTTCAGCGTTCCTGATGCCCCTGTTCTGGTTCCGGTGGCGCGAGCGCGGCGCGGCGGTCGTGCAGGAAGTCGTAGGGGTACTCGCGGCGGACCCGGGTGGCGGCGTCGAGCCGTTCGAGCTGCTTGCCGTCGAGGCGTACGGCGAGTGCGCCGAGGTTGTCGTGCAACGGGCGACGGTGCGCGTGCCGAGCACCGGCAGGAGCCCTTGGCGCAGCACCCAGGCGAGGGGGACCCGCGCGGGCGTCAGACCATGGCCTGGGAGCGGGCGATCACCCGGGCCGGGGTGTTGCTCACCCCGACGGCCAGCACCTTCCGCGAGCGCGTCGGGCCTGCCGTAGGCGGCGGTCACCGCCTCGCGCACCGCGACGTGCTGGCTGATCCGGGTGTCCGGTCCCGACGGGACGAGGTGCCAGCGCGGTTGCGGGGTCAGACCGAGGTCGCGGGGGACGCAGCGTCGTCTCCTCCCTGCACGCGCACTTGGTCTTCACCCCGAAGTACCGGCGTGGTCCGTTCACCGACGAGATCCTCACGCGCTGCGAGGAGATCATGCGGGACGTGTGCGCGGATTTCGGCGCTGAGCTCCACGAGTTCAACGGCGCGAAGGGCCATGTGCACCTGCTGGTCCACTGCCCGCCCAAGATCGCTCTGTCCCGGCTGGTCGGCTCACTCAAAGGCGTCTCCGCACGCCGCTTGCGCCAGGAATTCCCCGACCACATCCGCCGCTACCTGTGGGGCGGCGATTTCTGGTCCCCGTCCTACTTCGCCGCCTCGGCAGGCGGCCCAGCCCTCACGGTCATCGAGGAATACATCGAGAACCGGAAACGTCCCGGGTGAACCATCAGCGGCTCCGCCGCCACGACACGGCGGCGCTCCACGCCGCCCCACCAAGGGTGCGATTGCTCCCGGGCGTAAACGCCCGGGGTTCCTCGCAAGAAACAAGCCGAAGAAGAACCGACCGGAACGCCGGCGACAACCGGCGAAGGGCGCCGTCAGGTGCGCCTGATGACCAGCACGGCCACGTCGTCGAGGTGGTCCACCGCGACCGCGGCGTCGAGGATTCGGTCAGCGATCGCCTCGGCGTTCAGCCCGTCGTGGAGGGCTTGGGCGGCCAGTGTTCCGGTCCGCTCCAGGCCTGCGTCCAGCGTCAGGCCCGGCCCTTCGACCACACCGTCGGTGACCATGACCAGAGCGGTGCCCTCCTCCAGGGTGAAGGTCTCCTCGAGGTAGTCGGTGCCTGACAGGACTCCCAGCACCGGACCGCCCGGCAGCTCGCGGATGTCGCTGCTGCCGTCCTCGCGTAGGCAGAGCAACGGCACATGACCCGCGCTGGTGCCGGTGACCTGCCCTTCGCGTGGACCGACGTACAGCATGGTGCAGCTGGCGAATCGTGCCGCGTTCATGGTGACGAGCAGTTCGTTGGTGCGCGTCAGCACGGTTGCCGGCGCCGGTTCGTGTGGGGCGATCGCGCGGATGGAGGTGCGTACCTGTCCCATGAAGGCAGCGGCATCCACGTCGTGCCCTTGGCTGTCGCCGATCTCCAGGGCCACCGCACCGCCGGGCATCACGAAGGCGTCGTACCAGTCCCCGCCGATGTCGAGCCCGTCGCGGCTGGGCCGGTAGCGAGCGGCGACCTCCAGGCCCGGGAGATGATCGGGCAGCGTGGGCAGCATGCTCTGCTGGAGTGCCGCGGCCAGCTCGACGCGGGCCTGCTGCAATCGGATGCGCCTGAGTGCCTGGCCTGCCAGGTCGGCCAGAGTACTCATGAGGGCACGTTCGTCCGGGGATGAGTGGTGCTCGTGGTCGTAGGTCACCGCCCAGGCCCCGAGCGGCTGGTCGCCGACCGGACTGAGGGGGGCGATCGATATGGCGGTGAAGGAGCCAAGCCGCAGAACACTGGCTGCCTGCGGCCACTCGCGTATGAGTTCCTCGCGGTTGGAGATGAACTGCGGCGTGCCGGTTCGGATCGCACAGGTCAGCGGTTGCGGTTCAGCCAGAGACAGGCCTTCCATGGCGTCGATCTGCCGCGGGTCGACCCTGGCATCGGAGGAGGCGTGCAGGAGCCCCGTTTCATTGTCGAGGAGGGTGAGCATGGCGCCCGTGCCGCCGAAAGTCGCGGCGACCCGTGTCAGGACGACCTGCTGCAGTTCCTGCTCGGTGGCGGCGCGGATCAGGGCGGCGGAGAAGGCGGCGATCTCGTCGGCACGCTGCCGCTCGGCAGCCAGCGTGGCCAGCGCTTTCTGTCGGCCCTCCTCGAGCAGGGTGTCGTCGCGGATCACCCCGAAGACCTGTTCAGGGCCGCCATAGCCCAGCTGGATCCGACGGATCTGGCAGGCGATGTGGTCCCACCTATCGTTCTCGGTACGGAACCGCAGGCTGATCCAGGGGGACTGGGCTGCGGTCGAGCGCACGAGCCGTCTCAGGGTCTCCCGGTCGCCTGGGTGGACTCTCCGGACCACTCTGGCCAAGGACGTCGAGGCATGCGGGAACAGCGAGGCCAGTGCGGGTGCGCCACCCAGCCAGTCCAGCCGGTGCATCCGGGGTGCGTACATCCACAGGCCGAGGTCCGCGGCTGCGGCCGCCAGCCGGAACGGGATCAGCAGCCCGCCCGGGTCATTTCGCGCGTCCACCGAGTGCACCCACACCAGCCGCTCGCGACTTGCGGGATCCTTCACTGGCCGGGCCTCGATGAGGCTGACCACGGACGCTCTGTCCGGTCCGGAGAACTCCAGCACACGCATCGCGACCGTCTTCGTCGTGGCCCCGTGTATCAGCAGGCTCTCGGCCGAGGCTCGCTGGGTTTCGGGCAGCAAGCCGACAAAGTCGTAACCTACGCACTGCTTCGCCTGCCTGCCCAGCGTCGCGGCCATCGGGGCGTTGAGGGAGTGGATGGTGCCCTCTGGCGTCAGAAGAGCCGATGGGGTGGCCCAGCGAAGGAATTCGTCCCAGGTGTCCATCTGCCGCTCCCTGACAATCCTTGAGCAATGACGCAAACGATTCTTTTCCATCGTATTGCGGCCTTTTCGCCGAGCCGGCCGGCGTGGCAGGCAGCCCCTGCCGCGCTCACGTAGGACGCTCGGCACCGTTCCGGCGCTCTGCAGACACCCCTGTCGGCTGCTCTGCCCAGACGGTCTTTCCCTGGTTTTGATAGCGGGTGCCCCACTGTTCCGCGACGCTCGCGATGATGAACAGCCCTCGGCCTGTCTCGTCGATGGTGCGGGCATGTTTCACCTGCGGAGCGCTGGTCGCGGTGTCGCTGACCTCGCAGGTGAGCTTCCGCTCGAGGACGAGGCGAAGTTGCAGGGGCGGGGCGCCGTAGCGGACAGCGTTGCCGACGAGCTCACTGACGATGAGCTCGGTGGTGAACGCCGTATCCTCGTCTATGCCCCAGGCTTCCAGTTGGCGGCGGGCCGCTGCGCGGGCGATCGGGGCGGCCTCGGGGTCCGCAGGCAGGGCGCGGGTCAGTATCCGATCCTGGGGAAGCGCCTTCGTGCGGGCGAGCAGCATCTGTGTCTCGCCGGTCGGGTGGTCGTCTGCGAGCGCGTGCGCGATGTCGTCGCACAGGTCCGGCAGGCGCCTTGTGCCGGCGCCGTCCAGGAGCGGGCGCAGCGGACCGGATGGCGCCAGGACCGCGTCCGCGATCGCGGCCGTGCCCATCGCCAGAGTGCTTCCTTCGGGGAGGTCGACGGTGGTCGCGGGGAATGGGGCGTTTCCTGTTTCGGCGAGTTGGGGGCCTGGTGGAACGGACAAGCTCGCCGAGGTGCCGTCGGGAAGGACCGCAACCGGCTTGGGGAGGCCGGCGCGGGCGATGGTGCAGGTGAGATCGACCGGGTCGTAGATCGCGATGATGCAGCTGGCGGTGAACGGCTCGCGGTTGAGGGGATCCATGGGAGGAAGCGTTGCGCGCGCGGCCACGAGACGGGCTGTGGTGTCGCTGAGGCGGGCCAGCAACTCGTCGGGCTGCAGGTCCAAGGCGGCGAGAGTATGGACGGCCGTCCGTAGGAGTCCCATCGTGATGGCTGCGGTGATGCCTTGCCCTGCCACGTCGCCAACTATCAGCGCGGTCCGTGCACCGGGCAGCGCGATCGCGTCGGACCACGCGCCGCCGCCCTCCGGAGCGGGAAGGTGCAGTTGGGAGATCTCCACGGTGGCATGTGTGGCTGGTTGGTGCGGGAGAAGTCTGCGCTGGACGGTTCGCGCGATGATCCACTCGCGCATGAACTGACGGGCGTTGTCGATGCAGAGCGCGGCATGGGCGCACACGGCGGACGCCAGCGCGACGTCCTCCTCTTCGAAGGGGTCTTCTTGCTGGTGGCGGTAGAAGTTGACCACGCCCAGGGCATGACCGCGCAACGCCAGCGGTGCCACGATCAGGGAGTGGGCACCGGATCGCCTGATGACGTCGCCTCGGGCCGGGTCGGCGGCCAGCCACGAGCTGCCCTCCTCGATCGCCACGAGACGCGGCCGAAGGTCGGACAGCACGTCCGAGAAGGGGGTGCCGACCGGCAGGGGACGTACGGCTCCGAGCGGGTGACCCACGATTCGGCCTTGGAATGCTGCTCGGCGCAGTGGAACGTCCCGGTGGACGGGTACCAGGGGAGGGTCCTCTCCGCGGACGACGTCTTCGATCACGTCGACGTCGGCGATGCCGGCGAAGGCGGGCACTACCGCCTCCACCAGCTCCCGGCAGACATCCATCACGTTCAGCCGGTGCCCCACTCGTGTGCGGACCGTGTCCAGGAGGGCCAGGCGGTTCTGTGCGTTCTCTCGCTCGGTGATGTCGACCGTGAATGCCACCAGTCCGACCACATTGCCGTGAGATTCCTCCACTCGGAAGTAGGAGACGGAGTGGATACGGCGCGCGGGCCGGCCTGGTGCCTTGATGCGCTGGACGATCCGGTTCACGACCGGTTCTCCGGTCTCCAGGACCCTTTGCGCCACGGCGGTTTCCTCCTCGGGGTCTGCGAGTTCACACGCCTCGGTGAAGTGCTTGCCCAGCAGGTGTCTCACTGGCGTGTCGTGCATCCCGCCGGTGGCGCCGCTCATGCGGACCACTCGCAGCTGATTGTCGAGGACGTGCAGTCCCACCGGGGAATGGGTGAACACGGCCTTCAAGATCGCCGGATCCTGCCCCGACATGGTGTCCCCCGCTGTGCGCATCTGCCACACCACGGAGGTACCTCGCAATACCGGCTTGACCAGTACCGCGGTCGCATCCGAGAACTTTTTCCCCCGCCATTCGCCGTCAGCGGCGAACTCACGCATGAGTGCGGTCACGGACCGGCCGACGGCCTCTTCGGCGGACCAACCGAACAGCTCCTCGGCCGGACGCCCCCACTCGATCACCCGGCCACTCTCATCGACGAGTACGAGCACGTCACCGCTGGGCATTCGAAAACACCTCCGCCCTCATCGTTACGCCGATCGGCCCAGCCCGCCTCTCACCATGGCTGCCCAGGGTCCGTCCGCAAAGATCGTGCAGTTGGACCCGACAGCCTGCACGTCTTGACGGCCGCAGCCGTTCCCACTCGGCAGGTCAAGTGCGAGCTCTCCTCCCGGGGGGCGTCTGCCGCCTACGGCAATGCCTCCAGCAGCCGCTCCGCCAGGACCTCAGCCGAAACGCGGTTGCCGGACCGACGGTGGTGTTCTCATCGTTGGTGAAGGCCGTGATCCACTAGGCCCTGTCGTCAAATTCCCGTCTGCCCTGCGACGCCATGCACGCACTCTCACCGCACCAGGCACAGATCCAAGTACGTCCAGTACGAGGGC
>NZ_JBEYFS010000090.1:0-41907 GCF_040634475.1 Streptomyces sp. NPDC007095 | reverse complement strand
CCCTCGTACTGGACGTACTTGGGTCTGTGCCTGGTGCGGTGAGAGTGCGTGCATGGCGTCGCGGGGCAGACGGGAATTTGACGACAGGGCCTAGGTCTGCCGGCGGCGCACTTCGGCCGCCTCTCCGCTGAACGCGACCGAGCCCCGGCTCAGTTCATGGACGCAGGTCGTCCGGCCCGTCCGTTCGCGCAGACCGGGCGGCAGCCGCTGCTCGGCGACCACCACGCACGCGTCGAGGCCGCCGAGGAGTTCGTACGTGCGGGCCGCGACCGCCGGTGACATGCCCTGCGCGGGCTCGTCGACGAGCACCACGCGCGCGCGTGCCAGCAGGGCGCGGGAGAGGGCGAGCATGCGCTGCTCGCCCCCGGAGAGGGTGCCGGCGCGGCGCGGGAGAAGAGGCACCAACTGCGGGTACGCGTCGAGGGCGGGAGCGAAGTCGGGCGCGGCCAGCATCAGGTGCTCGCGGACCGTGAGCGAGCCGAAGACGGCCCGGCGCTCCGGGACCAGGCACAACCCGCGCCGGGCCCGTTCGAAGGCGGGCAGCCGGGTCACGTCCACCCCGTCCCAGACGACCGTGCCGTCGGACAGCGGCACGGTTCCCGCGAGGGCGCGCAGGGCGGTCGTACGGCCCGAGCCGTTGCGGCCGAGCAGCACGGTGAGGCCGGGGCCGGGCGCGACCAGGGTCACGCCGTGCAGGGCCTCCAGGGGGCCGTAGCGCACGCGCGCGTGGCGCAGCGAGATGTTCATCCGCGCCCCCGCTCCAGTACGTGGCGGGCGGGGCCGGAGGTGACGACGCGTCCGGCGGTCATGACATGGACGACGTCGGCGAGGTCGGCGACCAGATCGAGGTCGTGCTCGACGACCAGCAGGGCCGTGCCGTCCGCGGCGAGTGCCCGCAGTATCCGGGTCAGCGAGGTCACTTCGGCGGTGTCCAGGCCCGCGGCGGGCTCGTCGAGCAGCAGCACGTGCGGACTTCCGGCGAGGGCCCGCGCCAGCTCGACGCGTCTGAGCGTCCCGGTCGGCAGGCCCTCGGCGGGCAGCGCGCGGACCGGGCCGTCGAGCCCGAACAGCCGCAACGCACGTTCCGCCGCGGCGGGATCGGCGATCCGGCCCTGCTCCGCCCCCACCTGCACGTTCTCGGCCACCGTCAACGAGGGGAAGACGGCCAGCTGCTGGAAGGTCCGAGCGATGCCGAGCCGGGTCCGGGCGTGCGCGGCGAGCCGGGTGATGTCCTGTTCGCCGAACAGCACCCGGCCCTGCGAGGGGCGCAGCGTGCCGGCGAGGCAGTGGAACAGGGTGCTCTTGCCAGCCCCATTGGGCCCCACGACAGCGGTGACCCATCCGGGCCGGACCTCGAGATCGACCCCGTCGAGCGCGGTGAAACCGTCGTAGGTGACCCGTATGCCTCGGGCGAGCAGAGATCCAGGGGCCGGCACGGCAGGAGTGCGCGGAGCGTGCGGGGCGTCCGGCCGGCGGGATGCCGTGCCCCGCCGGGGTATGGCGGGTTCCGGTCCGGTGCCGTCCGGCCGTTCGTCGGCGGGCGGTTGGCCGGTGGGCCCCGTCTCCACCGACCGCAGTCGTCGCCGCACCCGCTCCCCCAGCGGGGTCGGCGTCGCCCGGCGGCGTGGCCGGAGGCGGGACGACGCCGTGCGCAGGGCCTCGTACGGGCCACCGGGGAACCGGCCGACGAGTACCGCGAGCACCCCGATCAGCGCCGCGGCGACCCCGCCGCTCGCCCCCGCGTCTAGCCCCACCAGCAACGCCGCCGCGGCCAGCGCGCCGAGGGCGCTGTCGGCGCCGAGGACCACGACCGCCGCGAACCAGAGCAGCCCGCGCACCGGGTCGTACGCCGTCGCGTCGAAGGCGCGCAGACCCATGCCGAGCATCCCTCCACCCAGCGCGGCCAGGGCGGCGCCCGCCACGAAGGCCGTCAGCTTCAGCGAAGGGACCCGTACGCCCGCCGCCGAGGCGCCCGACGCGTGGTCGCGCATCGCGGCCAGGGCGCGGCCCGTACGGCCCCGGCGCAGCGCCCCGGTCGCCAGCAACGCGGCCGCCAGCAGCCCCAGTTCGAGCACGTAGTACGCGCGGTCGCCGTCGAAGCCCGCCGGGCGGTCCAGGGACAGACCCGAAGTCGCGTAGGGCTGGGCGAAGACGAAACGGCTGACGCCCACCCCCACGGCGAACGTCGCCAGGGCCAGCGCCAGGCCGTGGCGGCTGATCGCCGGCCAGCCGGTCAGGACCCCGAGCGGAGCGACCAGCACCACCGCCACCGCCAGCGCGGCCAGTTCGGGCAGACGGGGCAGTCCGGGGAAGCGGCCGGCGGCCAGCAGCGCGGTGAAGAGCGCGCCCAGACCCGCGTACGCCGCCTGCCCGAGGGAGATCTGACCGCCGCGGCCGGTCACCACGACCAGGGACAGGAGCACCACACCCAGTGCGGGCACCTGCACCGACGTGTGCAGGTCCGAGCCCGCGAGGCCGAGCGGCAGGAGGAACAGGACGACCGCGACGATCCACGCGCCCGGGGGCGTCGCCGCCCGGGTCGTCGCCGTACGCGGCAGGGCGTCCCGGCCGCCGATCCCCGGCAGGACGAGCGCCGCGACCAACAGGGCCACCACGAACAGGTTCGCGCCCACCGCCTGGAGCAGCGGCTCCGCCCAGCCCGCCGGATGCAGCCGCGTCAGCTGACTCTGCGCGACCCCGAGACCCAGCGCCACCACGACGGCCACCGGGAGGCTGCGCATCCGGGCGGCGACGGCTACCGCCATCACCTCCATGACGAGCAACGGCATGCCGTACGGATCGAGTCGTACGTACGGCGCCAGGAGCACGCCCGTCAGGCCCGCCGTGAAGGACCCGAACGCCCAGCCCGCGGCGGCCACCCGGTCCGCGTCGATGCCGCCGAGCACGGCGAGCGAGCGGTCGTCGACGACAGCACGCACTTCCGTGCCGAAGCGCGTCCAGCGCGTCACGCCCCCCACCCCGACCGCCAGTGCGAGGGCGACTGCCAACTGCCCCCACGGGTCCGCCGACACCAGCGTCGGCGCGTCCGCGCGCGCCCCGGTGCCCCACACCAGCGCGGCCCCGCCGACCAGCAGCACGAAGACGCCGAGAGACGCGACCAGCGTCTGCGCCGGGTCGCCGCCGGGGACGGACAGGGGGCGGAAGACGAACCGTTCCAGGGCCACGCCGATCGCGGGGGCCACCAGCAGCAGCGTCACCGCGGCACCGAGCGCGAGCGGCCAGCCCCACACCACCGTGAACTGCCGCAGCAGATACGCGCACACCATCGCGATCGCGCCGTGCGCGAAGTTCAGCACCCCGGTCGCCCGGTGGGTGACGACCAGCCCGATCCCGGTGAGCGCCGCCGCGCCGCCGACCGAGAGCCCGGCCAGCGTGAGGTCGTAGGTCAGGGAGCCGCTCATCACCGCTCCGGCGCGGGCGACCGCTCGGCCGCGGGCGGCTCACAGATCGGGCACGGGCCCAGCTCCCCGCTCGCCAGCACCCGCGAGTCCACCGGCACGGCGGCCGGCTTCCCCGCGACCAGCGGGCAGTCCGCGCGGTGCCACAGCGTTCCCCCGGGGACCATCAGCAGTTCCCCGCTGACGGCGAGGGGCGCCACGGCTGCCTGTTCGGACCGCTCCGCGTCGGCGGGCTCCGCGGCCACCAGCAGCCCGTACAACTCCTCGACGCGCGCCGCCGCCAGGGCGTTCCTGCCGTGTGTGAGCAGCACCGCGCCCGCGACGATCAGCGCGGCCCCGGGAATCGTGCAGGACGCCAGGTAGGGCAACTGCCGCTCCGCGTACCGCTCGCCCGAGACGCCGTACCAGCCGATGACGCACAGCACCGCCCCGGCGGCGAGCGCGGCGCACCCGGCCCACAGGACGGGGTGCACGGTCCGCAGTCGAGGTGTCCGCATCCTGGCTCCCAGACGTCGTGTGGCTGTCTGTCTTCCAAGTCCGCCAATGGACTTGCACTATGCCTTCTGGAAGCTGACCCTGAAAGCTCCGGGCGCGGTCGGCCCGGACCGACACCCGGTGGTGAGCCAGCATGGTTCTCGGGAGCGACCTCAGGCGGGACAACGGCCGGGGGGTGGCGGCGCTGGTCGTGCTCGCCCTCGCCGGGGCCCTCACGGCGTGTGGCGACAGCAGCGGCGGCGGGAGTTCGACCCCTCCGCCCACCCCCACCGTGGAGCGGCCCGGCAGCGTGTCGCCCAGCCCGACCGGCCCGGACGACCCGGCGGCGGCCGAGAACCAGGTCAGGCGGAACTGGGAGAAGTTCTTCTCCCCGTCCGTCCCCGTCAAGGACAAACTGAACTACCTGGAGAACGGCGACAGGATGACCGCGGTCGTCCAGGGCTTCAGCGGCGACAAGCGTGGTCAGCAGGTCGCGGCCCAGGTCCAGAAGGTCGTGTTCACCGCGCCGGCCGAGGCCGAGGTGACGTACGCGTTGACCCTGAAGGGCGCGACCGCCCTGCCGGACGCCTCCGGGACGGCCGTCTACGAGAACGGCACCTGGAAGGTCTCCGACAACACCCTCTGCGCACTGGTCGCGCTGAGCGGCGACGGATCCGCGACCCCGGCCGGCTGCTGACCCGCCGTGCGCCCCAAGGGTGTTCCCGAAGGAGTCCTCGCCGCGGGCCTGCCGCTCCTGCTGGGCACGGCGCTCGTCCTCGGCACGGCGGCCTGCGGCAGCCGTCTGCCCGAGAGCGACTTCGAGCACCGGACCACGCCCGCCCCGCAGGGCACCGCCCCGCTCCGGGTCGGCATCGTCACCAGCGCCACCAGCCCCGTCGGCGGCTCCGCCTTCACCGGCCCGCGCGACGGGGCCAAGGCCTACTTCGACCGCCTCAACGCGCGCGGGGGCATCGGCGGCCGCCCGGTCGAGGTGCGCACCTGCGACGACGGCGGCAGCGGCGTGGGCGACAACGAGTGCGTGCACCGGCTCATCGACGAGGACAAGGTCGTCGCCCTCGTCGCCACCACGGCCCTCGACTACTCGGGCGCCTCCCGTGTGTCCGCCGCCGGGGTGCCCGACATCGGCGGACAGCCCATCGGCGCGGCCTACGACACCTATCCGCACCTCTACGGGATCTACGGCAGCCTCGCGCCCCGCGAGGGAACACCGGGCTGGGGCGGGAAGCTGTACGGCGGCACCGAGGTCTACCGCTACTTCAAGCGCGTCCAGGGCGCCCGTACGGCCGCCGTGATCTCCTACAACCAGTCCGCGTCGGCCGCGTACGCCCGGCTCGTCACCCGGGGTCTGAAGGCCGAGGGCTACCAGGTGGTCACCGAACAGGTCGACTTCGCGCTGCCCAACTTCCGTGCCGCCGCGGCCGATCTGAAGGACCAGGGCGCCGACCTCGTCTTCGACGCCCTCGACACGCACGGCAACGCCCAGCTGTGCAAGGCGATGGACGACGTCGGCGCCAAGGTCATCGCCAAGGTCACCAACGTGCAGAACTGGACCTCCACCGTCCCCGAGGACTACAAGGACGCCCCACGCTGCCGCAACGCCCTGTGGGTGACCGGATCCAGCCGGAACTACGAGGACACCTCCGACGCCGCCGTCCGCGCGTTCCGGGACGCCACCAAGGGCCTGCCGACTCACTCCCAGTGGCAGCTGGAGGGCTGGGCGGCCGCGATGTGGTTCACGGACGCCGCGAAGGCCTGCGCGAAAACGGGCGTCACACGCGCGTGTGTCGACCGCTTCATGGACCGCGGCGCCCCGTACACCGCCGACGGCCTGCTGATCCCCGTCTCCTCCGAGCGCCTGCCCACGCCCCCGAAGACCCGCCGGACCTGCGTCTCGGTGGCCCGCTGGGAGGACGGCAGGGGCTGGGTCTCCCAGGGCGACATGAACAGCGACTGCTTCGACGTGCCGCAACTGTCGTACGAGCCCTGACGTGCCTCGGCTGTTCCACGGACCCTGATGGGCCCCTGGGTGGCAACCTGACGTCCGGGTTCAGTGGGTCCACGCAAGCAAAGGGCGTCCCGCTTGATGACGTCAGCGGTAACGCAGACCGCGCAGCAGCACGCCGACGAGGACACTGCCGTGTCCCCGCGGGCGGGCTGACCTTCGACGTCACCGAGACCGGCGAGCCGGGCGGTGCGCTCCTGGTGCTCCGCTGCCGCGAGGCCACGAGGAGGTCAGCGTCTCTGATTGGCCCGGTGATCCTGCGAGTTGCACAGGATCACAACACGGAGAACACCTCCGTGACGCCAATCGTCTTCGTGCCCTGGTGCCAACGGTCAAAGCTGTCGGCCCGCGTGGCACGTCCCTCCGGACGCTAGCCGGTCAGGCACTTACGCCCTGACCGGGGAGGGTGCCCGACGTCGCCTGGGCGCCGGGCGTGCGCGTTACACTGTGCCACGGCTTGACTACGGTTTGCTAATCGGATCGGCCGGCCTGCCGCTGACCCACTGGGGACGGCTGGCTGCGGGCCCCGCACGCGGAGGCCGTCGAGCTGTACCGAGGAGAGCGGGGACTGGGCGTACGAGGCCGGGTGTACGGCATCCCCCTCGCGCCGGACGCGCATGCCGAGGTCTGCCACCGGGACACGGCGGGTCCGTTGATCCGCGCGGAAGTGGCCGTGGAGCAGGCGGAGTTCGGCTTCACGGTGGCATACGGCGCCCTGCGGCCCGGCGTCTGGGACCTCTGGCTGCGCCCGGCGGGGGAGGGCGGGCCCCGGGCACGGATCGCGCGGCTGCTCGACGACATCGCCGACAAGCGCCACTTCCTCATCCATCCGAGGGTGCCGGTGAAGACCCTGTACGGCCCGGTGGAGGCCGGGCCCTACTTCACGCGGGACAACGACCTGTCCGTGACGGTCACCGCGGCCGGCTGACCGCGCCCGGCACCCAGGAGCATCTTGCGGACAGTGGTTGTCCGCAAGGGCTGGCAGACTCGACGCCATGTTGGAGACATCGGCACGACTGCTGCGGTTGCTCTCGCTGCTCCAGGCCCACCGCGAATGGTCCGGGGCCGATCTGGCGGGCCGTCTGGGCGTGACGCCCCGCACGATCCGCCGCGATGTGGACCGGCTGCGCGAGCTGGGCTATCCCGTCAACGCCAGCCCGGGTACGGGAGGCGGCTACCAGCTCGGCGCAGGAGCCGAGCTGCCGCCGCTGCTGCTGGACGACGACGAGGCGGTGGCCGTCGCGGTCGGGCTGCGCACGGCCGCCGGGCAGGGCATCGAGGGCATCGGCGAGACCTCTGTACGCGCCCTCGCCAAGCTCGAACAGGTACTGCCGAGCCGACTGCGCCGCCGCGTGAGCGCCCTCAACGCCTTCACCGTGCCGATGCTGCGCGGCCCCCAGCCCTCCGCCGTGGACCCGGGCGTGCTCACGGAACTCGCCAACGCCTGCCGCGACGGTGAGCGGCTGCGTTTCGAGTACCGAGACCACGGCGGCTCCCCGACCCGCCGGACCGTCGAACCGCACCGCCTGGTGTGCACCGAGCACCGCTGGTACCTGGTCGCCTGGGACGTCGACCGCGGCGACTGGCGCACGTTCCGGGCCGACCGCATCACCCCCAGGCCTCCGCACGGACCCCGCTTCACCCCCCGTACGCCACCGGCCGAGGATCTGGCGGCGTACGTCTCCAGAGGGGTCTCCACACGCGCGTACGCCTCGCGGGCGGTCGTCCGGCTCTTCGTGCCCCTGGAAGAGGCGGCCGAGCGGATCTCCCCCTCGGCGGGAACGCTGGAAGAATCCGGGGAGGACAGCTGCGTCCTGCGCACCGGCGCCGCCAGCCTCGACGTGATGGTGATTCACGTGATGCTGATGGGCTTCGAGTTCGAGGTCCTGGAGCCGGCCGAACTCACCGAGGCGATCAGGACGGCCCGGGACCGGCTGTCCCGGGCGCTGGAGCGGCCTCCTGAGCGACCGCCCCGTACTGGGGATGGTGCAGGTCGAACGCCGGGCTCTCGGAGCGGATCCGGGGCAGCGTGACGAAGTTGTGCCGGGGCGGCGGACACGAGGTCGCCCACTCCAGGGAGCGGCCGAAGCCCCAGGGGTCGTCCATCTCGACCTTCGTGCCGTACCGGGACGTCTTCCAGACGTTGTAGAGGAACGGCAGCGTCGACATGCCCAGCAGGAACGCGCCGATCGTCGAGACGGTGTTGAGCGCCGTGAAGCCGTCGGCGGCCAGATAGTCCGCGTACCGGCGAGGCATGCCCTCGGCGCCCAGCCAGTGCTGCACGAGGAACGTCGTGTGGAAGCCGACGAAGAGCGTCCAGAAATGGATCTTGCCGAGCCGTTCGTCGAGCATCTTGCCGGTGAACTTGGGCCACCAGAAGTAGAAGCCGCCGAAGGTCGCGAAGACGACGGTGCCGAAGACGACGTAGTGGAAGTGCGCGACCACGAAATACGAGTCGGTGACCTCGAAGTCCATCGGCGGCGAGGCCAGGATCACTCCGGTCAGACCGCCGAACAGGAACGACACCAGGAAGCCGATGGCCCACAGCATGGGGGTTTCGAAGGAGAGCGAGCCCTTGATCATCGTCCCGCTCCAGTTGAAGAACTTCACCCCCGTGGGCACCGCGATCATGAACGACATGAAGGAGAAGTACGGCAGCAGCACCGCGCCCGTCGCGAACATGTGGTGCGCCCACACCACGATCGACAGACCGGTGATGGCCATCGTCGCGGCGACCAGCGTCAGGTAGCCGAAGACCGGCTTCCTGCTGAAGACAGGCAGGATCTCCGTGACGATCCCGAAGAACGGCAACGCGATGATGTAGACCTCGGGATGCCCGAAGAACCAGAACAGGTGCTGCCACAGCAGCGCGCCGCCGTTGGCCGCCTCGAACACCACCGACCCGAAGCGCCGGTCCGCCTCCAGGACCAGCAGCGCCGCCGCGAGCACCGGGAACGCGAAGAGGACGAGGATCGAGGTGAAGAGGATGTTCCAGGTGAAGATCGGCAGCCGGAACATCGTCATGCCGGGGGCCCGCATCCCGACGATGGTCGTGATGAAGTTCACCGCGCCGAGGATCGTGCCGAAGCCCGTCAGCGCCAGGCCCATGATCCACATGTCGGCGCCGATGTTCGGCGAGCGCTCCAGACTGTTGAGCGGGGCATAGGCGAACCAGCCGAAGGAGGCGGGCCCGTCCGGCACCATGAGCGAGCCGAGGACGATCAGGCCGCCGAAGAGGAAGAACCAGTACGACAGCATGTTCAGGCGGGGGAAGGCGACGTCCGGGGAACCGATCTGCAGCGGCATGATCTCGTTGGCGAACCCGGCGAAGGTCGGGGTGGCGAACAGCAGCAGCATGATCGTGCCGTGCAGGGTGAACAACTGGTTGTACTGGTTGTTGTCCACGATCTGCAGACCGGGCCGGGCGAGTTCGGCGCGCATCACCAGCGCCATCAGGCCGCCGATGAGGAAGAAGGCGAAGGACGTGATCAGGTAGAGGTGGCCGATCTTCTTGTGGTCCGTCGTGGTGAGCCAGTCCACGGCGAGCCGCCCCGGCCGCTGCCTCCCGTGTACGGGTCGCGCCGTCGCCTGCGCGGTGTCCGTGCCCATTGCTCGCCCCTTCGCCGTCGCGCCGTGGGCCTGACCGAAGCTCACGCCGTGGTGCTCGCGTCGCTCCGCGCTCCGGCAGAGGGTGTGCGGGGGTTCTGTGCTGGAACCGTGCATTTCCTATGCGGTGTCAGCTTCCGCGACATGCCCCGGAATCGGAATGGAAATGCTTCGCCCCACGGGATCTCGATGGGGGACTCCGTACTTTCCATTGGGTTATTCGGGACGGCATCAAGGTAGTCCCGAATTACGTTCGAAGGCGTGCGGGACACGTACGGAACCCCTCGTACGTGTGACGGAGTTCGGCCGAAACGCGTGTCGTGATCCTGTGACAGAAGCGTGACCGGAGGGGCACGGGTGACGCATGGTCACCGGCCCGGACTTCCCCCGCCGAGGTCGGCCGCCTAACGTGGCGGTCATGGCACCCATTCCCACCCCGCCCGCAGAGCCCCAGGACAGTCCGCAGGCCTATGTCGGCCTGGAGGCGAGGAACGCCGAGCACCGCGCCCGGGAGCACGGCTGGTCCACGGTGCGCTCGCTGCCGCCCGGCGCGATCATCACCATGGAGTACCGAGCGGGCCGGCTGAACTTCGAGGTCACCGACGGCCGCGTGACCCGCTGCTGGAAGGGCTGAGGCCGCGGAGGCCGAATCCACGGAGGCCGGGGGCCGAATCCACGGAATGCGCGAAGGCCCCCGGCTCACGAGCCGGGGGCCTTCGCCGTGCGGGGAGGTTGTGCGTACCGGCCCCGCTGTTCTCCATGATCGGTCCGTTGTGCCTCATCCGCCTGTCAGCGGCCGGGCGGACGTCGTCGTGGCGGTGCGCGCCGCGCGGTCCGAGTGCGGTGGACGGCGGCTGCCGACCGGGGTGACCGGGGTGCGCTCCGAGCGGGTCGTGTGCGGTCCCGGCGCCAGGTAGACCGGCGCCCGGGGCGGGCGGCCGGTGGCCACCGCCGCGCGCGCCGGAACCTCCTCGTCCACCGGGACCGACTGCTTGACCAGCACGGGCGCACCGACCGGGGAGCCGACCGGAGCCTCGGCCGGGACGGGCACCGCACGGCCGCGGCGGGCGCGCCAGACGTCACGCAGAGTGAACAGGCCGGTCTCGGCGCGGGCGATCAGCGGCTCGCACCAGGGCAGCGCCAGCAGGATCAGCAGACCGGCGGCCCAGCCCAGCAGCACATCGCTCAGCCAGTGCGTACCGAGGTAGACGGTGGTGAGCCCGACGCCGAGCGAGGTCACGGCGGACAGCGCCGACAGCCAGCGCCTCGCCCGCGGCGTGGAGGCCAGATAGGCCAGGATTCCCCAGGTCACGACGGCGTTCGCGGTGTGGCCTGAAGGGAATATATCGCCGCCGAGTCCCATCTCGTTCGAGCCGATCGTGATGGCGTAGTGCGGGCCGAGGCGGCCCATGCCGAGCTTCGCGGCGCCGACCGTGATGTTGAGCAGCAGCAGTGAGGCGCCCAGCGTGAGCAGAGGGCGCAGGGTGTGCTGCCGCCAGGAGCGCCAGCCGAGCCACGCGGCGACCATCACGGCGGTGGGGCCGCGCTGGCCCAGCACCACGTAGTAGTCGAGGAACGCGTGGATCTCCGGCCACTGCTGATAGGGCCGGAAGAACATGACCTGCCAGTCGAACCGGACCAGCCACGATGTGATCGCAACGGCCCACACGATGGCCACGTAGAAGGCCAGGGTGGCTCCGAAGAGCACAACCCTGTGCCTGCTCATCTTCGGCACATCGATGTTCGCCGGCCGTTCCGGCTCACGGTCCAACCGGGCGAAGACCCGGTCCAGACGGGTGAGGTTTCGTTCGGTACGCACCCAATCGACGTTACAGCGAGTGAGCTGCGTTCCAGGCCGAATCACTCGCTTTGTGATGACGATGTGATGTGGGATTCCTCTCAGGGCGATGTTCAATTCCAATGATTCTCTAATCATCGACACCCTGATCCTTCAATTCCATTGATCAGATCGGGCTTCGGTTTTATGCCACTTTTGAATTCGTTCACCGAATCCTGGGGTGGAATTCTCCGGCCGCTCACCGAGCGTCAAGGGGTGGATCATGGCGGACCGGAGCCGTTCAGCCAGAACGCCCCGTAGAGCGCGGAGGCCATCGCCGCACCACCGAGGATCAGCGCTGACCTGGACGTACGCAGTCGGGCCAGGGCCGGCGCGAGGGGGAGCAAGAGGGGGAAAGCTGGCAGCAGGAGGCGCGGTTTCGAGCCGAAGTAACTCGACGCGCACAGGGCGAGCGCGATGACGATCCCCGCGTACACCAGCAGAGCAGGCGGCTGGCTCTGTCGTATGCACGTCACGTACAGCCAGACGATCAGTGCGACTCCGGCGATCAGTCCGACGCCGGCCAGAGCCGATGGAAATGACGTGAACTTGTCGCCCACGAAGCGGGCGAACGCGTACCCGCCGTCGAATCCGTTGCGCCAGCCCGCCTGGACGTCGAGATAGCCGAGCGGCCCCTTGCCCGTGCGACGGCCGACCCAGAGCACATACCCGGCCGCGCCGAGCGGCGCGAGAAGCATGCCGAGGGCGCGTCGGAGCACGGTTGCGCCGTGCGCGGGGCGCGCGCTTCGATCCCGCACGAACGAGGCGATGGCCGCCACCCACAGGGCCGCAACCACCGCGGCCCCCACCGGGCGGGTCAGCCCGGCGAACGCGGCGAGCAGGCCCGCCGTCACCCAGCGGCCGGTCAGCACCGCGTAGAGCGACCAGGCGGCGAGCGCCGTGAACAGGGACTCGCTGTACGCCATCGACTGCACGATGCCGACGGGCAGCACCGCCCAGACCAGCGCCGCGCAGACGCCCACGCGGGGGCCGTACAGGTGGTCCGCGACGGCGAAGATCCCCCAGGCCGCGGCGAGCGAGGCCAGCGTGCTGACCAGCAGCCCGGCATCCGCGTACGACAGAGGGGTGAGCGCCGAGACGAGCCGCTCCAGCCAGGGCAGCAGCGGGAAGAACGCGAGGTTCGAGTGGACGTCGCCGCCTGGCAGCCGCACCTCGTAGCCGTAGCCGAGATCGGCGACGCGGGTGTACCAGAGCGAGTCCCAGCGCGCCGTCAGCAGTTTGTGGGCGCTCTTGCCGTTCGCCGCGCTCCACAGGGCGAGCGTGAGGACGCCCAGGGTCCGCACCGCGGCGTACCCGAGGAGGGCGGGCGCGGCCCGGCGTGGCGCGCTCGCGCCGGGCGGCGTCGCGAGGGGCGTCTCAAGATCGGTCACGGGCTCGATTATCGACGGCGAGCGGAACCGGGCGGCCGTCCGGGGCGTGGTGCCCCAGAGGGGGCGTGGCGTACGCCACATGCTCGGCAAGGAGAACGTGAGAGGTCTGCCACGTGTATGAGACAGGAACTCGCGTACGCTGGCCGCTCACTCGCCTTTGATGCGTGCGTCCGGGACCCCGCTCCTCCAGGACCGCAGCCGCAGGGAGTCCCCACCCAGCGGATCGCCGAACGCGAGGGAACATCTGGGAGGTACGTACATGTCCGGGACGACCACGGCCGCCGCGCGTCGCCGTCGGGAGGCCGGAGCCGGTGCCAACCGCTGGGTCGTCCTCGTGGTGCTGTGCGCCAGCCTGCTCCTCGTGGCCCTCGATGCCACCGTGCTGCACGTCGCGGTGCCCGCCGTCACCGAGGACCTCAAGCCCGGCGCGATAGAACTGCTCTGGATCGTCGACGTCTACCCCCTCGTCTGCGCAGCGCTGCTGATCCTTTTCGGCACGCTGGGTGACCGGGTGGGCCGCAGACGTGTGCTCCTCCTCGGATACGGACTCTTCGGCATCGCCTCCGGGATCGCCGCGCTCGCCGACAACGCCCAGGTCCTCATCGGCGCGCGCGCCCTGCTCGGCGTCGGCGGCGCGATGATCATGCCCGCGACCCTGTCGATCCTGCGCCAGGTCTTCCCCGACCGGCGGGAGCGGGCGCTCGCGATCGGCATCTGGAGCGCGGTCGCCGCGGTGGGCGCGGCGGTCGGGCCGCTGCTCGGCGGGTTCCTCCTCGAACACTTCTGGTGGGGATCGGTCTTCCTCGTCAACATCCCGCTGATGCTGATCAGCCTGCCGATCGGACGGCTGCTGCTGCCCGAGTCCTATGGCGACCGCGACGGTCCCTGGGACGTGGTGGGGGCCCTGATGGCCGCCGCCGGGCTTTTCGGGCTCGTGCTCGGGGTCAAGCGGCTCGGCGGCGGTGAAGCGCCGTTCGGTCCGTTCACGCTGGCGCCGCTGGTCGTGGGCGGCGCGCTGATGTTCGCCTTCGTACGGCGCCAGCGGCGCCGTACGCATCCGCTGGTGGACCTGCGGATGTTCTCGCGGCCCGCGTTCAGTACGTCCGTGGGCTGCATCGTCCTCGCCATGCTCGCGCTGGTCGGCCTTGAGCTGATCGCCGCGCAGTACCTGCAACTGGTCCTCGGGCTCTCGCCCCTGCAGACCGGGCTGCGGCTGCTGCCGCTCACTTTCGCGGCGATGGCCGCGGGGCTCGCGGGGGCGCGGCTGCTGCGACGGTTCGGGCCGCGCGCGATGGTCTGTTTCGGGTTCTGCCTCACGGCGGTGGCCGTCGTCACGCTCACCGCGATGGGCGCCGACGACAACACCGGGCTGCTGCTGTTCGGGTTCGTGCTGCTCGGGTTCGGGCTGGAGACGACGCTCTTCGGGGCGTACGAGTCGATGCTGAGTGAGGCGCCGCCGGCGCAGGCGGGTGGGGCGGCGGCGATCGGCGAGACCTCGTACCAGCTGGGGGCGGGGATCGGGATCGCGCTTCTGGGGAGTGTGATGAACGCGGCGTACACGCCCGGACTGTCGTCCGTACCGGGGGTCTCGCCGGGGGACTCCGCTGCGGCGGGGCACTCGTTGGGAGAGGCGTACGACGTCGCCGCGCGGCTTGGCGGGGTGCGGGGTGCGGCCCTGCGTCAAGCGGCTCGGGACTCCTTCGTGCACGGGCTGCATGTGACGTTGCTCGTCAGTGCGGGGTTGTTGTTGCTGGGGGCGGGGATGGCGTTGCGGTTGCCCCGGGTCATGGAGTGCGGGGTGCCTGTGGCGGGCTCGGCGGAGATTCCGGCGCCCCGGGGGGCTGCGGAGTCCCGCGTCTCGGCGTAGCCGAGGTCCGCCCACGCAGGGTGGGAGAGCTCTGACCCGCAGCCGCCGACGGTGGGCGAGCCGCACCTGCCGGCGGACCCGCGCGGGTGGTGCGCGGGTGGGAGAGGTACTGGACGTGCGGGACGCTGGGTCGTACCGTCGGGGCGAGACCGTAACTAGCGGTGCTAGTTTTAGCGTGCCGGAGGCTGCCCCCATGTCCGCGTCCCCGAAGCTCCCGCCCTTCGACCCCACCGACCCCCTCGGCCTCGACGACCTCCTGGACCCGGAGGACCTGGCGATCCGGGACACCGTACGGACATGGGCCGCGGACCGGGTGCTGCCGTACGTCGCCGAGTGGTACGAGAAGGGCGAGCTGCCCGGGATCCGGGAGCTGGCGCGCGAGCTGGGCGGGATCGGGGCGCTCGGGATGTCGTTGGAGGGATACGGATGCGCGGGGGCGACCGCCGTGCAGTACGGGCTCGCCTGTCTGGAGCTGGAGGCCGCCGACTCGGGCATCCGGTCTCTCGTCTCCGTACAGGGCTCCCTCGCCATGTACGCCATTCACCGGTTCGGGAGCGAGGAGCAGAAGCAGGCGTGGCTGCCGCGCATGGCCGCCGGTGAGGTCATCGGGTGCTTCGGACTGACCGAGCCCGACCACGGGTCCGACCCGGGCGCCATGCGGACGTATGCCAAGCGCGACGGCGGCGACTGGGTCCTCAACGGGCGGAAGATGTGGATCACGAACGGGTCCGTGGCCGGCGTCGCGGTCGTCTGGGCGCAGAGTGAGGACGGGATCCGGGGGTTCGTCGTGCCCACCGACGCCCCCGGGTTCTCCGCTCCCGAGATCAAGCACAAATGGTCCCTGCGGGCGAGCGTCACCAGTGAGCTCGTACTCGACGACGTACGGCTGCCCGCCGGCGCCGTACTGCCGGACGTGACCGGGCTCAAGGGCCCGCTCAGCTGTCTGTCGCACGCGCGGTACGGGATCGTGTGGGGCTCGATGGGCGCCGCGCGGGCCAGTTTCGAGGCCGCCGTCGAGTACGCGAAGACGCGCGAGCAGTTCGGGCGGCCCATCGGCGGCTTCCAGCTCACCCAGGCCAAGCTCGCCGACATGGCGGTGGAACTGCACAAGGGGATTCTGCTCGCCCACCATCTGGGGCGGCGCATGGACGCGGGACGGCTCCGTCCCGAGCAGGTCAGCTTCGGCAAGCTCAACAACGTACGGGAGGCGATCGAGATCTGCCGGACCGCCCGTACCATCCTCGGCGCCAACGGGATCTCGCTCGAATACCCCGTGATGCGGCACGCGACCAACCTCGAATCGGTGCTCACCTACGAGGGCACCGTCGAGATGCACCAACTCGTGCTGGGCAAGGCGCTCACCGGACTCGACGCCTTTCGGTGAGTCGAGCACCGGAGAGCAGGGCCGGTGAGCGGCCCTGCCTCAGCTCTGGTTGAAGAAGCCGTCCGCCTGACGCCCCGGGGCCTCGCCGCTGACGATCTCGGTGTTGGCAGGGGTCAGCAGGAAGACCCGGGTGGCGACCCGCTCGATGGTGCCGTGCAGGCCGAAGGTCAGGCCGGCCGCGAAGTCCACCACGCGCTTGGCGTCGGCGGGCTCCATGGCCGTGAGGTTGATGATGACCGGGACTCCGTCCCGGAAGAGTTCGCCGATGCCGCGTGCGTCCCGGAAGCTGTCCGGGGTGACCGTGCCGATCCGGCGGCCTGTCTCTTCCGCCGTCTCGGACGCGACCTTCACGCGCGGGTCCGTGACCCAGGCATCGCCGGAGTCCTGTCCTTCGGCGTAGTTGTCGTCGTCGTAGTAACGCTCGTCATCGTTGTCGTCGACGAGGCCAAGCCAGGCACTCGCCTTGCGCACCGATCCCATGGACGCCTCCTCTCACAGCGGTCTTTCTTGCTTTCCGCATCCCCATGGTCGTCCATGATGCGGATGTCGCGCCAAGTGGATAGACGCCGCGCGGGGGTTTCGTGACGGTACTGGTGCACAGCGAATTCGTCGAGAGCCCGCGTGCCCCAAGGGTCCTGCCGTGTACGGCTGCTGACTGTGAGTGAAATATGATTCTCGACGGCGTTCGGGTGATGGGTAGGGCGTACGGGTGAACGAGGGGGTCGGTACGATGCCGCAGCTCAACGTCGTACGAGGCACGGGGGAGTGTCATGTTCGGAATCGTGAGGCCCTGCAGCCACCGCCTCGGTGAGGGGCTCAAAACGCAGTGGATGGCGCATCTGTGCGGACTCTGTCTCGCGTTGCGCGGAGACCACGGACAGTTCGCTCGGATTGTCACCAATTACGACGGGCTGCTGATATCGGTTTTGACGGAGGCTCAGGCCGAGCGCACCACGGGGTGGCGGCGTACGGCGGGGCCGTGCCCGTTGCGCGGGATGCGGACCGCGTCCGTCGCGCAGGGTGAGGGAGCTCGCCTCGCCGCCGCCGTCTCGCTGGTGCTGGCCTCGGCCAAGGTGCGCGACCACGTGGCGGACAAGGACGGGCTGTTGGCGCGCAGGCCGGTGGCGCTCGCCGCCCGCCGGGTCGCCGCGAGCTGGGGGCGCGCCGGGGCCCGTACCGGATCCGACGTGGGCTTCGACACCGCCGTACTCGTCGACGCCGTCGACCGGCAGATCGGCATCGAGGCGCTCGCCGGTCCCGGGACGCCGCTGCGAGCCGTCACCGAGCCCACCGAGACCGCGACCGCCGCCGCCTTCGCGCACACGGCCGTCCTGGCCGGGCGGCCGGGCAACGCCGAGCCGCTCGCCGAGGCCGGCCGGCTCTTCGGGCGGCTCGCGCATCTGCTGGACGCCGTGGAGGACCGGGAGACCGACGCCGCGTCGGGGGCGTGGAACCCGCTCACGGCCACCGGCACCCCGCTCGTGGAGGCGCGCCGGCTCGCCGATGATGCTCTGCACCGGATACGGCTCGCGCTGCGCGAGGTGGAGTTCACGGACGGCAAGCTGGCCCATCTGCTGCTCGCGCACGAGCTGGGGCGGTCGGTGGACCGCGCGTTCGGGACCTCGGGATGCGGGCACCAGGCCCACGCGGACGGTGTGCGAGGGGCCTTCGGGCCGCCGCAGCACGGTGGTCCTTACAACCCGCAGAGCCCGCCGGGTCCGTACGACGGGCAGAATCCTTACGCCGGTGGCGGCAACCCCTTCGGCGGCGGTCCCTCCTTCCCGCCGCCCGGACCCGGCAAGCGAGGCTTCTGGGCCGGGTGCGCGGCCGCGATCGGGGTGTGCTGCACCTGCAAGGTGTGCTGTGCCGACGAGTTCGAGGGACCGTGGTCGCGAAAGAGGCGCGAGGGCTGCCTCGGCAACTGCGACTGTGACTGCAGCTGCTGCGAGGCCTGTGAGATCTGCGAGTGCTGTGAATGCTGCTCGTGCTGCGACTGCGGCCTGTGACGGACCTCGTATACGTCGGCGTGGGCGATCACGCCGACGAAAGGATCGGGCCTGCCCGTTCGGGGATGTCATTGTTTCCGGGGCGTAAAACAAAAACATGATCGGGTGACCGGGATGCCGTAGGGGTCGTTGGTCCGGCGCAGAACCATTTCCGCCCTGCCAGTAACTCGTCCTCTTCATAAGGCACTTCAGTGGACGTCACACCGAAAGCGGCGACCGGGCGTGTGCCCGGCGGCCGCGTCCGTGGCGGGAAGAGCTGGAGTGTGACGCACGGGACCGGGCGTCGGTGAAGGAGGTGCTGGGCGCGTTGATGGACCGGGTGATCGGGGTGCGGGCGGTGCCGCGGCGACGTACGGCCGTGCTGGCTCGCTGAATTCGGTCGCCTGTTGGCCGCGGGTGGTACGTGGCTGGGCGCGCAGTTCCCCGCGCCCCTTCGGGGCGCTCCCGTGCGGGGCGCGGGGAATGCTCAGGTCCCTCAGTTCTTCAGCTCTGGCGGGGAGATCTCCGACTTCGCTATCGCCGAAGCCGTCGTGCCCCACTTCTTCAGGATCTTCTCGTAGGTCCCCTTCGCGATCAGGTCGTTGACCGCGGCCTGGAAGGCGGGGGCGAGCTTGGTGTCCTTCTTGAAGGCGAAGCCGACGTCGAGGCGGTGGAACTCGTTGAGGAACTTGACGCCCTGCTGTTGGGCGACGGCGTAGCGCAGGCCGTTGATGGTGCTCATCACGATGTCGCTGCGGCCCTGTTGGAGTGAGGACCAGATCGCGCCCTGCTCGCTGTAGGTCTGCACCTTGTACGCCTTCTTGCCGGCGTCGGTGCAGACCTTCTTGTTCTCCTCCAGCGTCGCCTCGAAGGTGGTGCCCGCGCCGGTCGCGACGTTCAGGCCGCACAGCTGCCTGAGGTCGGTGATCTTGGCGAGTTCGCTGTCCTTGCGGGTGGCGAAGCCCTGGCCGTCGTTGATGTAGGTGACGAAGTCGATCGTCTTGCGCCGTTCGTCGGTCACGCCGAAGTTGCTGGCGCCGAAGTCGTACTTGCCGCTGTCCAGGGCCGGCAGGATCGCCTCGAAACTGGCCTGTTCCGTCTTGAGCTGGATGCCGAGCACCTTGGCCACGGCGTCCGCGAAGTCGACGTCCTGGCCCGTCAGCGTCTTGCCGTCGTCCAGGTACGTCGTGCCGGGTGGCGTACCGCCGACGGCGACCGCCACGGTGAGGCCGGTGACGCCGGACGGGAGCAGTTTGGCCGCGGCCTCGTCCTTCGTGATGTCCGAGACGACGTCCGTGGTGGGGATCTTGTCGGCCTTGGCCGCCGCCGCATTCGCCGCGCCGCCGGTCGTGTCGTCCGAGCCGGAGCCGCATGCCGTGAGGAGCAGGGCCGTCGAGGTGATGGTGACAAAGGGCGCAAAATGCTGATAACGGGTACGCATGGACGTACGCATGGTGTGCGGTCTCCTGAGAGCAAGAGTGAGCAGAACCCGAGGGGAGGGGTGCGCGTGTGAAGGCGAAGGGGAGGGAGAACGCGAAAGGCGCCCGATCGATCAAAGGACCAAGCGATCGGATCGATCGATCGAGGGGTCGGATCGATCAAGGGATCAAGTGATCGGGGCGCGCAGTGGGTCAGCTCAACAGGAAGAGGACCACACTCGACCGAAGTCGATGTGGGAGCGCTTGACCAGCCACTGCTGTGGATGCATGGGCCAAGTGGAACAGGCATCCGGTTGTGCGTCAACTGACTTGAGACGTACGGCTCACAGTATGGACAGCCTTGACAGCGGGGGGAAACGAGCCCGTACTCTCGGTGGACGGCCCTGCTGAGGGGCTCGGCCGTACGGCGCCGCGAGGCGCTCCGTGTGAAGGCACCCGTGTTCGACCGACGTCACGGAGTCTTCCGCATGTCTTCCGACACCCTCGCCAAAACTTCCGCCGCACCGGACATACCGGAGCAGGCCGAGTCCCTGCGGATCGTCCCGCAGCGCCGTCTCGGTCAGTGGACGGCCGCCGTCGCCGTGCTGGTGCTGCTCGGGCTCGCCGTCACCTCCGTCGTCCGCAACAAGGCGTTCCAGTGGGGCGTGGTCGGCGACTACTTCACCTCGGACTCCGTACTGCGCGGCCTGTGGCTCACCCTGTGGCTGACGGCCGTGGTGATGGTGCTCGGCTTCGTCCTTGGGGCGCTGCTCGCGGCGGCCCGGTTGTCCGCCAACCCCGTGCTGCGCAGCGTCAGTTGGGGTTACGTGTGGCTGTTCCGGTCGATCCCGATCCTGGTGCAGCTGCTGCTGTGGTTCAACATCGGGGCGCTGTATCCGCAGCTTCTCGGCGTGAAGACGGTCAATCTGTTCACACCGATCGCGGTCGCGATCATCGGGCTCACCCTGCACGAGGCCGCCTACGCCGCCGAGGTCGTCCGTGGCGGCATCCTCTCCGTCGACCGCGGGCAGATAGAGGCCGCGCAGGCGCTCGGGCTGAGCCGGTGGCGCCGCTGGTGGCGGATCGTGCTGCCGCAGGCGATGCGCTCCATCGTGCCGCCCGCCGGGAACATGCTGATCGGCACGCTCAAGGGCACCTCGATCGTCAGCGTCATCGCCGTCCAGGACCTGCTCTTCTCCGTGCAGCTCGTCTACCACCGCACCTACCAGGTCATCCCGCTGCTGATGGTCGCCACCATCTGGTACACCGTCGTCACCTCGGTGCTCAGCCTCGGCCAGTACTACGTCGAGAAGCACTACGCGCGCGGTTCGGAGCGCACGCGATGAGCACGTCGAAGCCGACTCTCGTGATCGTCGGGGCCGGGCCGCGGGGGACGGGTCTCATCGAGCGCATCGCCGCCAACGCGCCCGAGCTGTACGCCGGTTCGGACGCCGGGGGTCTCGACATCCACCTTGTCGACCCCCATCCGCCGGGTGCCGGACGCATCTGGCGCGAGGCGCAGTCGCCGCTGCTGTGGATGAACTCGCACGCCGAGGACGTCACCATGTTCACCGACGAGACGGTGGCCATGGCCGGGCCCGTGCGCCCAGGTCCCACACTGCACGAATGGGCGGCCGTCGACGGCCGCACCTTCGCCGACCGGCAGCTGCAAGGGGCCTACCTGAGCTGGGTGCACGAGCAAGCCGTGGCTGCCCTGCCGCCGGACGTCACCGTCCACCATCACCCGTGCAGGGCCCTGCGCGTCAGCGGCCCGCGCGAGGGGCGCCAGCAGGTGTGGCTGGAGGGCCGTCCGCGTCCCCTCCTTGCCGACCTCGTCGTTCTCGCGCTCGGCCATCTGGACGCCGAACTCGATCAGGAGCAGCGTGAATTGGCGGCGTACGCCCGTGCCCACGGCCTGGTCCACCTGCCGCCCGACTTCACCGCCGACAGCGACCTGTCCTCGCTCGCGCCCGGCGAACCCGTCCTCGTGCGCGGCTTCGGGCTCGCCTTCGTCGACCTGATGGTGCTGCTCACGGAGGGGCGGGGCGGGCGGTACGACGGCGACACGTACGTGCCCTCGGGGCAGGAGCCGGTGCTGCATGTCGGGTCGCGGCGCGGAGTGCCGTACCACTCGAAGATCGGTTACGACTGGACCGGTGAACGGCCGCCGCTGCCCCGCTTCTTCGGGCCCGCCGAGGTCGACGCGGTGCTCGCACGACCGGACGGTTTCGACTTCCGGCGCGATGTGTGGCCGTTGATCGAGAAGGAGTTGGGGTTCGCGCACTACCACCGGCTGTTCGGCGTGCACCCCGAGCGGACGAGTATCGCCTGGACCGACTTCGAGGAGAAGTACGCGGCGGGGGAGGCGGCGGAGCGCGAGGCTCTCGTGGCGTCCGCCGTGCCCGATCCCGCCGACCGGCTCGACCTCGCGGCGCTCGACCGTCCGCTGGACGGGGTGCGGTACGCGTCGGAGGAGGAATTCCAGGAGGGACTCCGGGCGTACATAGAAGGTGATCTGAGCCGACGTCATGATCCCGGAAACAGTCCGGACTTGGCCGTCTTCCTCGGACTGCTCTCCGTCTACGGGCAGTTGATCCGGCTCGGTGACGTCGGGCCCTGGTGGCACGGCTTCTTCAGCTACCTCGCCTCAGGACCGCCCGGACCCCGGCTGCGGCAGATGCTCGCGCTCTCCCGGGCCGGCGTCGTGCGGTTCGTGGGCGCGGACATGGCCGTGGTCGCCGAGGACGGGGTGTTCCGGGCGTCGAGCGCGACCGTGCCGGGTGCGACGGTCGAGGCGCGGGCGCTCGTCGAGGCCCGGCTGCCCGAGCCCACCGTCGGACGCGCCCTCGACCCGCTGCTGCGTGAACTGCACGACGACGGAGCCGTCGAGACCCCGGAGGGGCTGCTGCGGGTGGACCGCACCGACGGGCGGATCCTCGACCGGGCCGGGCAGCCACACCCCCGGCGGTTCGCGCTGGGGCCCTACACCGACGTACGTACGCCCGGCGCCTTCACCCGGCCGCGCACCGGCGGGCCGGCGTTCCGGCAGAACGACGCCACCGCGCGGGCCGCGCTGGCGTTCCTGCGCGACCTTGCCTGTCGAGCCGCCGCATAACCCCCGGCCGCCAACTCCACTGCCAGCACAAGGGATTCACACGATGACCTTCATGGTCGACATCAGGTCCGTCCACAAGAGCTTCGGCCCACTGGAAGTGCTCAAGGGCATCGACCTCGCGGTGCGCACCGGCGAGGTCACCGTGATCCTCGGCCCGTCCGGCTCCGGCAAGTCCACGCTGCTGCGCGCCATCAACCACCTGGAGAAGGTGGACCGGGGCCGGATCAGCGTCGACGGCTCGCTGGTCGGCTACCGGCGCTCCGGCGACAAGCTGTACGAGCTGCGTGAGCGCGAGATCCTGAGGCAGCGCACCCGGATCGGGTTCGTCTTCCAGAACTTCAACCTCTTCCCGCACCTCACCGTGCTGGACAACATCGTCGAGGCCCCGGTCTCCGCGCTGAAGCGCCCGCGCAAGGACGCCGTCGAGGCGGCGCGGACGCTGCTCGACCGGGTGGGGCTCGCCGACAAGGCCGACGCCTACCCGAAGCGGCTCTCCGGGGGCCAGCAGCAACGCGTCGCCATCGCCCGCGCGCTCGCCCTGGAGCCGAAGCTGCTGCTCTTCGACGAGCCGACCTCGGCGCTCGACCCCGAGCTGGTCGGCGAAGTCCTCGACGTCATCAAGGACCTGGCCCACCAGGGCACCACGATGATCGTCGTCACGCACGAGATCGGGTTCGCCCGGGAGGTCGCCGACACCGTCGTCTTCATGGACGACGGGCGGATCGTCGAGCAGGGCGCCCCCGGTGACGTACTCGACGATCCGCGGCACGAACGGACGCGGTCGTTCCTGTCCAAGGTCCTTTGATCCCTCTCCAGGGGTCTTTGACCGGTTTACCGGAGAGAGGTTTCACCCGATATGACAGCACCGCACGGCCGGGGGCTGCTGCACCTGGCCGCCGCCCTCGGTCAACAGGCGGCCTTCGACGCCGCCTCGTACGTCGGAACGGCGCAGCTCGCGGAGCGTGGCGGGCTCGACTTCGTGACGCTCGGCGACACCTTCGCGCGCCCCGGGCCCGACGCGCTCGCCGTGCTCTCCCGTGTCGCGCCCGCCACCCGCCGGATCGGTCTGGTGCCGACCGTGACCACCACCCACACCGAGCCCTTCCACGTCCAGGCGGCCGTGGCGACCCTCGACTGGGTCAGCCGCGGCCGGGCCGGCTGGCAGCTCGACGTGTCGACGACCGAGGGCGAGGCCCGGCTCTTCGGCCGCCGGCACGCCGCACCCACCGACGCGCTGTGGCGGGAGGCCGGCGAGATCGCCGAGGTGGCCGCCCGGCTCTGGGACAGCTGGGAGGACGACGCAGAGATACGCGACGAGGCCACCGGCCGATTCATCGACCGGGACAGGCTGCACCACGTCGACTTCCAGGGCGCCACCTTCTTCGTGAAGGGCCCCTCGGTCGTGCCGCGGCCCCCGCAGGGCCACCCCGTGCGGGTCGTCGACGCCACCGAGGGGCCCGCCCGGCGGGTCGCCGCCCGGTACGCCGACGTGGCGCTCGTCCGGGTCGTGGGACCCGCGCGGGCCCGGGCCGTGCGGACCGAACTCCGGGAGACGGCAGCGGAGTTCGGCCGCAACCCCGACACCCTGCGGGTCCTCGGCTCGCTCGTCGTCGACCTCGGCGACGGGGAGCGCGCGGCCGAGCCGGGATGGGGGTCCCCCCTGTTCGAGCGAAGCCGAGAACTCGGGGGAGGTGGGGGCGGTCCCCGGCAGACCGCGCAGGGGCCGCTGTACCGGGGCGGCCCGGTCGACCTGGCCGAGCTGATCGCCGCCTGGCACGCGTCCGGGGCCGTCGACGGCTTCCACCTCACCCCGGTCGAGCCGCGCCGTGACCTGGAACGGCTTGTGAACGGAACGGTGGCGCTGCTCCAGCACCGAGGTCTGTTCCGCACCTTCTATCCGGGCAGCACGCTCAGGGAGCACCTGGGGCTGGCCAGGCCCGCCAACCAGTACGCCATGACAGGGGGAGCGTCATGACCGTACGCAAGCGCATGCATCTGGCAGCGCACTTCCCGGGCGTCAACAGCACCACCGTCTGGACCGACCCACGCTCGAAGTCCCAGATCGACTTCGCCTCCTTCGAGCACCTCGCGCGCACCGCCGAACGTGGCCTGTTCGACTTCTTCTTCCTCGCCGAGGGACTGCGGCTGCGTGAACACAAGGGACGTATCCACGACCTGGACGTCGTGGGGCGACCGGAGTCGATCACCGTCCTCAACGCGCTCGCCGCCGTCACCGAGCGGCTCGGGCTCGCCGCCACGGTCAACGCGACCTTCAACGAGCCGTACGAACTCGCCCGCAGACTGGCCACGCTGGACCACCTCAGCGGGGGCCGGGCCGCCTGGAAAGTGGTCACCTCCTCCGACGCCTTCACCGGGGAGAACTTCCGCCGCGGCGGCTTCCTCGACCGCGCCGACCGGTATGCGCGCGCCGCCGAATTCGTCGCCACGGCACGAGAGCTGTGGGACTCCTGGACACCGGAAGGCGTCGCGCGCCCCTTCGCGCACCAGGGGCGGCACTTCGACATCGCGGGAGAGTTCGGGCTGCCGCGCTCACCGCAGGGGCAGCCCGTCGTCATCCAGGCCGGGGACTCGGACGAGGGCCGGGAGTTCGCCGCGGCCACGGCGGACGTGGTCTTCACCCGGCACGGGACCCTGGAAGCCGGCCGGGAGTTCTGCGCCGATGTGAAGGGGCGGCTCGCGACGTACGGGCGGTCGCCCGAGGACCTGAAGATCATGCCCGGTGTCACCGTCGTGCTCGGTGACACCGCGGCCGACGCGCGGGAGCGGGCCGCCGAGATCCGCCGCCGGCAGGTCTCCCCGCAGAACGCGCTCCTCGCCCTGGAACAGATCTGGGGCGTCGACCTCTCCTCGTACGACCCCGACGGGCCCCTGCCCGACATCGACCCGGAGCCGGAGCCGGCTCTCGCGCAGGGGCGGGTGCGCGTCGCCGACCCCCTCGCGGTGGCGGAGAAGTGGCGGGCCCTGTCGCGGGCGAAGGGGCTGTCCATCCGGCAGACCGTGATCGAGGCGTCCGGGCGGCAGTCCTTCATCGGCACCCCGGAGGCGGTCGCCGCCGAACTCGACGAGTTCGTGACGGCCGACGCCGCCGACGGCTTCGTCCTCGTCCCCCATCTGACCCCGGGCGGACTGGACGAGTTCGTGGACCGGGTGGTCCCGCTGCTCCAGGAGCGGGGCGCCTTCCGCACGGAATACACGGGCACGACGTTGCGCTCACATCTCGGGTTGCCGGAACCCGTATGGAAGGGTTGATCACATGACGAAAGACGCATCCGCAGACGCATCTGACGGGACATCCGCAGACGTGTTCGACGGCGCAACCGAGGGCTGGGAGCGCTGGCACGAGCGCCGCGTCGAGACGGTGTCCGCCCCCTACGGCCCGTTGGCGCTCACCGGCACGCACTGGCTCGAGGACTATCCGGACGGGCGACTTCCGGACATCCCCGGGCTGTGGACCGACCAGGAGGACGGGGTCCTGCTGACGGCCGCCCCCGAGGACGGTCTGAGCCTGGACGGAAAGCCCTTCACCGGTGAGGTCCGGCTCGCCGCCGACCTCGGGTCGGCGGCCGAGGCCCGGGTCGGGCGCGGCGAGCGCCGTTTCGTCGTCCTGGTACGCGAAGGGATCTGGGGCGTACGCGACTTCGACCCCGCCTCCGAAGGGCGCGCGGCCTTCAAGGGCGTCGAGGCGACGCCGTACGACCCGCGCTGGTCGGTGCCGGGGCACTTCACGCCGTACGGCGAGAGCCGCACCGTACATGTGGAGAACGCGGACGGAGTCGCCCGCGGTCTGGGGCTCGGCGGCATCCTCGCCTTCACCCTGGACGGCGAGGACCTCACGCTCCAGGTGTCGGTGGAGAGCGACGGCTCGCTGTGGGCCGTGTTCGCCGACACCACCAGCGGGGACAGCAGCTACCGCTTCCGGTTCCTGCGCCCCGCGGCGCCCGACGCCGAGGGGCGTACGACGGTGGACTTCAACCGGGCCGTGCTCCCGCCGTGCGCGTTCGCCGACCACTTCATCTGCCCCTTCCCGCCGCCCGGGAACACCCTGGGCGTGGCCGTCCCGGCGGGGGAGCGCACGCTGCTCTGACGGTTCACTCCTCCGCGCCCTCCACTCGCTCCTCCAAGCCCTTCAGGCACTTCGAGTGCCCCGACGATCCACACGCGATCCGCACACCCGAGTCTGGGAAGATCAACTCCCGCTGGTGGTACGTAAGTTGAACGCTGCACGGCCGAAAGGTGCCCTTGCGCCGGTCGGCCGTGCCGCCGAATACTCCCCCACAGCGCTTGTCAGGAGCACGGCTTGTCCGGAATCCGGTCAGGCGGCTCCCGGCTGCGCCTCACGGGCCCCGACCCCACGCGGGCCCCCTACTTCCCTCGGGAGGAACGACAAGTGAGGATCAAGCGCACCACCCCCCGCAGCGGTATAGCGAGACGGACCCGGCTGATCGCCGTGACCACCGGACTCCTGGCCGCCGCAGCGTTCTCCGTCCCCACCGCGAACGCATCCGACGTCCATACGTTCAGCGCCACCCAGCTGAGCACGGTGAACAAGTCGGTACTCAAGTCCGACATCGCGGGAACCGCCTGGGCGGTCGACGCCAAGACGAACCGCGTCGTCGTCACCGTCGACAGCACGGTCTCCAAGGCCGAGATCGCAAAGATCAAGAAGGACGCGGGCGGCAACTCCGCGGCCATCACGATCAAGCACACCCCGGGCAAGTTCAAGAAGCTGATCACCGGCGGCGACGCCATCTACGGCGGTTCCTACCGCTGCTCGCTCGGCTTCAACGTGCACAGCGGGAGCACCTACTACTTCCTGACCGCCGGCCACTGCGGTGAGGTCGCCTCCACCTGGTACTCCAACTCCGGTCACACCACCACGCTGGGCACGAACGTCAGCTACAGCTTCCCGACCAACGACTTCGCGCTGGTGCGCTACACCAACACCTCGATCGCCCACCCGAGCGCGGTCGGCAGCCAGACCATCAGCAGCGCCGCCACGCCCAGCGTGGGCACGACCGTCTACCGTCGCGGCTCGACCACCGGCACGCACAGCGGCCGGGTCACCGCGCTGAACGCCACGGTCAACTACGGCAGCGGCGACGTGGTCTACCAGATGATCCAGACCACGGTCTGCGCCGAGGGCGGCGACAGCGGCGGTCCGCTCTACGCGGGTTCCGTCGCCTACGGTCTGACCTCCGGCGGCAGTGGTGACTGCACCTCCGGCGGTACGACCTTCTTCCAGCCGGTCACCGAGGCACTGAGCTACTACGGCGTGAGCGTCGGCTGACCGACGGCCCCCCCGCAACACCCGCACGACCGGATCTGCAGCCAGCAGCAGGCGAGCCCCCGTACGCAACTGTCGTGCGGGGGCTCGCCCTTGCTCGGGTGACGGAGTTACCGTCGAAGTACACGCCGGGTACGCGCCTGATGCGGTACTTGCCCGATGCGCCCACTTCGGACCCTGGGGGGCCGTGATGGTCGAGGAACTGGTGGCGGCGGGAGTCTCCGTCGTATCCGTGGGGATCGTCTACGCGATGGCCGGGGCCCGTGTCGTCAAACAGTACGAACGCGGTGTGGTGTTGCGACTCGGCCGGCTGCGCTCGGACGTGCGTGGGCCCGGGTTCACCATGGTGGTGCCCTTCGTCGACAAGCTGCGCAAGGTCAACATGCAGATCGTGACGATGCCGGTGCCCGCGCAGGAGGGCATCACGCGGGACAACGTGACGGTGCGGGTCGACGCGGTCGTCTACTTCAAGGTGGTCGACGCGGCGGACGCGGTCATCCAGGTCGAGGACTACCAGTTCGCGGTCTCGCAGATGGCGCAGACCTCACTGCGCTCGATCATCGGCAAGAGCGACCTGGACGATCTGCTCTCCAACCGGGAGAAGCTCAACCAGGGCCTGGAGTTGATGATCGACAGTCCGGCGATGGGCTGGGGTGTGCAGATTGACCGGGTCGAGATCAAGGACGTGTCACTGCCGGAGACGATGAAACGGTCGATGGCCCGGCAGGCCGAGGCCGACCGTGAACGGCGAGCGCGGGTCATCAACGCGGACGCGGAGCTCCAGGCGTCGAAGAAGCTGGCGGAGGCCGCCGGGGTGATGTCCGAACAGCCCGCCGCGCTCCAACTGCGGCTGCTGCAGACCGTGGTGGCGGTCGCGGCCGAGAAGAACTCCACCCTCGTCCTCCCCTTCCCGGTGGAACTGCTGCGGTTCCTGGAACGGGCGCAGCAGCCGGCCGCGCCGGCGCCCGAGCAGCCGGTGCGGGCATCGGAGGGCGTTGAGCAATCGGTGCAGGAGCAACCGTCCTCCCTCGCGCCCCCGTTGGGATCGGACCCTGAAGGGTCGAAAACCAGACAGGGCTAGACCTCACGGGCTGCACATACGTCACTCGTGCTCGGTGTTTGCACTGCGAACGCACAGGGCGCGATCACACAGGGTCAAGGTGCCGGGGGCGTACGCCCGTTGCTGTACGCGCGTCCTGAAGTCGACCTTGTGAGCCACCTGTGGGTCTCGGAATAGTGGGCGCCCGTACGCCTTTCGATTCCGTACGCCTTCCGGCCCCGGAGGTCCCCACGGCCTCCCGGGCCGCCCCCACAGGAGGACGCGAAGTGAAGCACCGACGTATATCCGGGCGGCGCGCAGCCGTGGCAGGCGCGAGTGTCGCCGCCCTGGTCGCCGCGGGGGTCACCTTCCAGACTGCGAACGCGAGCGAGACACGGAAGAGCGCGGCGCCCCGGCCGCTCTCGATCACGGCGGCCGGAAAGCTCGCCTCGACGCTCGGCAAGGACCTGGGTCCCGACGCGGCGGGAACGTATTACGACGCGAAGGCCGGGCACCTCGTCGTCAACGTGCTCGACCGGGCCGCGGCGCGCGTCGTCGAGGCGGCCGGCGCCCAGGCCAGAATCGTCGAGAACTCCCTCGCCGAACTGACGAGCGCCCGTACCACCCTCAAGAAGGACGCGACCATCCCCGGCACGTCCTGGGCGACCGACCCGGGGACCAACAAGGTCGTCGTCACCGCCGACCGCACGGTCGGGGGCGCGACCCTCGCCCGGCTGACCAAGGTCGTCGGCGGCCTCGGCGCCAAGGCCGAACTCCAGCGCACGAAGGGGGAGTTCAAGACCTTCATCGCGGGCGGCGACGCGATCACCGGCTCCGGCGGGCGCTGCTCGCTCGGCTTCAACGTGGTCAAGGGCGGCCAGCCGTACTTCATCACCGCCGGGCACTGCACCCGGGCGATCTCCACCTGGTCGGACTCCAGCGGCAAGGAGATCGGCACGAACGAGCAGTCCAGCTTCCCCGGCAACGACTTCGGTCTGGTCAAGTACACCTCGACGGCCGACCACCCGAGCGAGGTCGATCTCTACAACGGCTCCGCGCAGCCCATCACCCAGGCGGGGGCGGCGACCGTCGGGCAGTCGGTGACGCGCAGCGGTTCGACGACCCAGGTGCACAGCGGCACGGTCACCGGCCTGGACGCCACCGTGAACTACGGCAACGGCGACATCGTCGACGGACTCATCCAGACCGACGTCTGCGCCGAGCCCGGTGACAGCGGCGGCTCGCTCTTCTCGGGCTCCACGGCCATCGGCCTCACCTCGGGCGGTAGTGGCGACTGCACCTCGGGCGGTGAGACCTTCTTCCAGCCGGTCACCGAGGCGCTGTCGGCCTTCGGCGCCCAGATCGGCTGACGCGATCCGTCCTGCCTGCTCAGGGCCGGGTGGACCGGTGTCTGTGCAGGTGGGACGCGCTCGAACGGATGTCGCACACTTGTTCGGAAATTGGTCTATGGTGGGGGTGAGGTCATTGGGAACTAATGTTCGAGAGCCTGGTGAGAGGGCCCTCGGACGCGAATGGATACGGACGGGTACGGGAGGTGCGTGTGCCGGGGTTCACGCATCTGCACACCGTCTCCGGGTTCTCCCTGCGGTACGGGGCCTCGCACCCGGAGCGGCTGGCCGAGCGTGCCTCGGAGCGGGGCATGGACGCCCTCGCGCTCACCGACCGGGACAGCCTCGCGGGCGCGGTCCGGTTCGCCAAGGCCTGCGCGAAGGCGGGTGTCCGTCCACTGTTCGGGGCGGACCTCGCGGTCGAGGCTCCCGTCCGAGAGGCGAGGGCTTCCGCCCGGACGGCGGGTGCCTTCGTCCGGACCGCCGGGGCCTCCGCGCCGACGGACAGGGCTTCTGCCCGAGCGGCCGGGGGGCTCGCGCGAGGGAACGGGGAGCCCGTACGAGGGGAGCGGCGCCGCGCCCCGGTCCGTGGCGGTGCCTTCATCGATGAGTCGACTCCCCGGGTGACCTTCCTCGCCCGGGACGGCGCGGCCGGCTGGGCCGACCTCTGCAGAATCGTTACGGCGGCGCATGCGGGCGGCGGTCCCGACAGCGGCCCGGGGCAGCAGCCCCTGCTGCTCCGGCCGGACAACCACGCCGAAGGACTGACCGTACTGCTCGGCCCCGCCTCCGACGTCGGCCGCGCACTCGCCGCGGGACGCCCCGACCGCGCCGCGAAGCTGCTCGCGCCCTGGCGGGAGATCTACGGCGACGCCCTGCGCCTCGAAGCCGTCTGGCACGGCCGCGAGGGCACCGGGCCGGGGTCCCTGCGGCTCGCCGCCCGCACCGTCGGCTTCGCCGCCGAACAGCGGGTGCGCCCGGTGCTCAGCAACGCGGTCCGGTACGCCGACCCGGGCCTCGGTCCGGTCGCCGACGTCCTGGACGCCGCCCGCCGCCTCGTCCCCGTCGACCCCCGGCGCGAGCTGGACTCCGGCGAGGCCTGGCTCAAGGGCGAGGCCGCCATGCTGAGCGCCGCCGAACGGATCGTCGAGGCCGCGGGCTACCGCCGTGACACCGCGTACCGTCTGCTCGAACAGACCCAGGCCACCGCCGCCGAGTGTCTCGTCGACCCCGAGGACGACCTCGGCATCGGCACCGTCCACTTCCCCGAGCCGCATCTCGTCGGGGCGGGCCGGCGCACCGCCCAGCGCGTCCTGGCCTCCCGGGCGGCGGCGGGCATGGTGCTGCGCGGATACGACAGCAAGCGGGCCTACTGGGAGCGGATGCACCGCGAGCTGGACATCATCGCCCACCACGACTTCGCCTCCTACTTCCTGACGGTCGCCCAGGTCGTGGACGACATAAGGAAGATGGGCATCCGGGTCGCCGCGCGCGGCTCCGGCGCGGGTTCCCTCGTCAACCACCTCCTCGGTATCGCGCACGCCGATCCGGTCGAGCACGGGCTGCTGATGGAGCGCTTCCTGTCCAAACGCCGCTCGGTGCTGCCCGACATCGACATCGACGTGGAGTCCGCGCGCCGGCTGGAGGTCTACCGCGCGATCATCGACCGGTTCGGCACCGAGCGGGTCGCGACCGTCTCGATGCCCGAGACCTACCGGGTGCGGCACGCCGTCCGCGATGTGGGCGCCGCGCTCTCCATGGACCCGGCCGACATCGACCGGATCGCGAAGTCCTTCCCGCACATCCGCGCCCGCGACGCCCGCACGGCGATGGACGAGCTGCCCGAACTGCGGGAGCTGGCGAGGGAGGTTCAGCGGGAAGGCGAGAAGTACGGGCGGCTGTGGGAGCTGGTCGAGTCCCTCGACGCCCTCCCGCGCGGCATCGCCATGCACCCGTGCGGGGTGCTCCTCTCCGACGCCTCCCTGCTCGCCCGTACGCCGGTCGTGCCGACCAGTGGCGAGGGCTTCCCCATGTCGCAGTTCGACAAGGAGGACGTCGAGGACCTCGGGCTGCTCAAGCTCGATGTGCTGGGCGTGCGGATGCAGTCCGCGATGGCGCACGCGGTGGCCGAGGTGCAGCGGGCCACGGGGGACTGGCCGGACATCGACGCGGTGGCGCCGGGCGACCCGGCGACGTATCGGCTCATCCAGTCCGCCGAGACGCTGGGCTGCTTCCAGATCGAGTCGCCCGGACAGCGCGACCTGGTCGGACGGCTGCAGCCCGCGACCTTCCACGACCTCGTCGTCGACATCTCGCTCTTCCGGCCGGGACCGGTCGCCGCCGACATGGTGCGGCCGTTCATCGAGGCGCGGCACGGGCGGGCGCCGATCCGCTATCCGCACCCGGACCTGGAGGGACCGCTGAAGGAGACGTACGGCGTCGTGGTCTTCCACGAGCAGATCATCGACATCGTCGACATCATGACCGGCTGCGGACGTGACGAGGCGGACCGGGTGCGGCGCGGGCTGTCCGACCCCAAGGCGCAGGGGCGGATCCGGTTCTGGTTCGCACAGAACGCGGCGGCCAAGGGGTACGACGCCGAGACCATCGCGCGGACCTGGGAGATCGTCGAGGCCTTCGGGTCGTACGGCTTCTGCAAGGCGCACGCGGTCGCCTTCGCCGTGCCGACGTACCAGTCGGCGTGGCTGAAGGCCCATCACCCGGCCGCTTTCTACGCCGGGTTGCTCACGCACGACCCCGGGATGTATCCGAAGCGGCTGCTGCTGGCGGACGCGCGGCGCCGGGGGGTGCCGGTCCTGCCGTTGGACGTGAACCGGTCGGCGGTCGCCCACCGTATCGAACTGGTGTCTGAATCTGCTGGCTCTGCAGGCCGCTGGGGTGTCCGCCTTGCCCTCTCCGACGTGCACGGCATCAGCGAGGCCGAGGCGGTACGGATCGCGGACGGACAGCCGTACGCCTCCCTGCTCGACTTCTGGGAGCGGGCCCGGCCGAGCAGGCCGCTCGCACAGCGGCTCGCGCAGGTCGGCGCGCTGGACGCGTTCGGCGCCAACCGGCGTGACCTGCAACTGCACCTGACCGAAATGCACCGGGGATCCCGGGGTGCGGGCGGCGGCCAACTCCCGCTGGCGGGTGGGCGGAAGACCGCCTCCGCCGGGCTGCCGGACCTCTCCTCGGCCGAGCGGCTCAGCGCCGAACTGGGCGTGTTGTCGATGGACGCCTCGCGCAATCTGATGGACGACCACCGGGAGTTCCTGGAGGAGCTGGGAGTGGTGACGGCACGCCGGCTGCGGGAGGCGCGGCACGGAGAGACGGTCCTGGTCGCGGGCGCCAAGGCGGCCACCCAGACCCCGCCGATCCGCTCCGGCAAACGCGTCATCTTCACCACCCTGGACGACGGCACCGGCCTGGTCGACCTCGCCTTCTTCGACGACTCCCACGACGCCTGCGCCCACACCGTCTTCCACTCCTGGCTGCTGCTGGTGCGCGGAGTGGTGCAGCGCCGGGGCCCGCGCAGCCTCAGTGTGGTGGGCGCGGCGGCCTGGAACCTCGCCGAACTGGTCGAGCTGCGCGCCGAGGGCGGCCTCGACGTGGTGGCGGCGCGGCTGGCGGAGCCCGTACCGGAGCCCCTGCCGGAGAGGGAGGGCGCGAAGGAGAGCCGGAAGATCCGGATGCCCACGGGGTACGAGATGCACCCCTGGGCCGATCTGCGTCCCGCGGGCGAAGGGCCCGCGGGGGGAAAGAAGTTGTGGCACCAGAGTCCGGGGAGTGCGGGATGACCATCCTCTGTGTACGTTTCCAGCTGCCTCCGATGTACGAGGCCGCCCTGCCGGGGCTCCTCGGACTGTTGGAGGAGTTCACCCCCGTCATCGAGGCGCTGCCGCCCGACGGCGCGCTGGTCGATCTGCGGGGCGCCGAACGGTACTTCGGGCGGACCGCCGTGGAGTTCGCCTCGCTGATCCGGGTACGGGCACTCGCCCGGTACGGGGTCGACTGCGCGATCGGTGCCGGGCCCGGGCCGATGCTCGCGCGGATGGCACTGCGGGAGGCCGTGCCCGGAGTGACCCGGGTGGTGCCCGGGGAGCCGGACGCCGTCGCGGAGTTCCTCGCCGAGCGGCCCGTCGCCGCGCTGCCCGGGGTCGGCGGCGCCACCGCCCGCACCCTGTGCGAGTACGGCCTCGACACCATCGGCAAGGTCGCCGCCGCGCCCCTGTCCACGCTCCAGCGCCTGACCGGTGCCCGGACCGGCCGCGAACTGCACGAGAAGGCGTCCGGCATCGACCGCGGCCGGGTCGTCCCGAACGCCACCTCGCGCTCTCTTGCTACCGAACGCCCCTTCTCCCGGGACGAGTTGGACCCGTCCCTGCACCGCCGCGCGCTGCTCTCCGGCACCGAGGAACTGGGCACCCGGCTGCGCGCCCTGGAGAAGGTCTGCCGCACCCTGACCCTCACCGTCCGCTACGCCGACCGCTCCTCGACCACCCGCAGCCGCACCCTCAAAGAACCGACCGCCCACTCCTCGGCGCTCACCGCCACCGCGTACGCCCTGTACGAGACGCTCGGCCTCCAGCGCGCCCGGGTCCGCGCGATCGGCCTGCGCGCCGAGGGCCTCACCCCCGTCGGACAGGCCTCCCACCAGCTCACCTTCGACCCCGTGGACGAGAAGGTCCGCCGCATCGAGGAGGTCGCGGACCGCGCGCGAGCGAAGTTCGGCCCGCATGCGGTGATGCCGGGGACGCTGGCGGCGTAGATCCGGTACGGGGGATCAGTTCGCCCACGGGGGAGTGAGGACCGAGCCGTCGGCCAGTTCCGCCCGGAGGCCGATGGATGTGGTGACCCAGGCGGTGGCGGTCTCCTGGGTCGGGTTCTCGATGCCCAGGGTCGCGCCGGGGTTGATGATCACCGTGTCGCCCGCGGTGATCCGCTCGGTGCGGCCGGCGAGGGTGATCAGCAGTTCGCCGGTGAGGAGGTGGAAGATCTCCTCGCGGTTGACGGTGTGCACGGGGGCCTTGTGTCCCGCGGGTATCTCGCCGCGCCAGGCGCACAGTTCCTTGCTCCCGCTGAGGGGGGTGGCGTACGAGACGAAACGGGCGCCGTGGATCTCGTGGACGACGGCTTCGGACGGTCGGATGACGGGCATGGGTGTCTCCAGGGCAGATGGTCAAGTTGATTGACTAAATGACTGGTCTCATGGTCAAGCTGCTTGACCAATTCGTCAAGGGTGTTTCAATGCACGCGTGCACAACTCCGAGGCCATCGCCCTGTCCGCCGCCCTGCTCGCCGTCGCCGGTGAGCTGACGCAACGTATTCACGAGGGCGTCGTCGCCCGGGGGTTCGAGGGGATGCGGCCCGCGCACGGCTTCGCGTTCGCACGGCTCGCCCCGGACGGAGCGACCGTCACCGACCTCGCCGCGCACCTCGGGGTCACCAAGCAGGCCGCGAGCCAGCTTGTCGACGAGTTGGTGCGCAAGGGGTACGTGGAGCGGCGGCCGCATCCCGTCGACGCGCGCGCTCGGCTGGTCGTGCTGACCGAACTCGGCTGGGCCTGTACGCGCGCGGCGGAGGAGGCGGCCGCCGACGCGGTGCGGGCCTGGGGTGAGCTACTCGGTGAGAGTGAAATGCGCGCGTTGCGCGACCGGTTGCTGCGCATCGCGCCCTACGGTCCCATCAGGCCCTCCTGGTGACGAGCATCGGCCGTGACCACCGCTCTGACCATCACTGGAAGTTTTTTACTGACGCGTAACTTCACACTTGAGCTACTCGCCCGTAACTTGACGAGTGAACAGCATCCTCGTGATCCGGATCACAGGGCGTACGTCGTCGCAACTCCCTTGAGCCGCAAGGAGATCACCCGATGCTGCCCTGGAAGCGCCTGCTCAGACCCCTCACCGCACTACTGCTGACCGCCGTGGTCGCCGTGGTCCCCGCCGCCACCGCCCACGCCGCCGCGCCGAGCAGCGGCTGGAACGACTACTCCTGCAAGCCCTCCGCCGGCCATCCCCGCCCCGTCGTCCTCGTCCACGGCACCTTCGCCAACTCGACCGACAACTGGCTGGCCTTCGCGCCCTACCTGGTGGACCGCGGGTACTGCGTCTTCTCCCTCGACTACGGGCAACTGCCCGGCGTTCCCCTCTTCAACGCCCTCGGCCCCATCGACAAGTCGGCCGAACAGCTTCAGGTATTCGTCGACAAGGTGCTCGCCGCGACCGGTGCGGCGAAGGCCGACCTCGTCGGCCACTCGCAGGGCGGCCTGATGCCCCGCTACTACCTCAAGTTCCTCGGCGGAGCCGCCAAGGTGAACACCTTCGTCGGCATCGCGCCCGACAACCACGGCACCACCCTCGACGGCCTCACCAACCTGCTGCCGTACTTCCCGGGCGCCGAGGACCTGCTGTCCGCGGCCACACCCGCGCTCGCCGACCAGATCGTCGGCTCCGCCTTCCTGACCAAACTCAACGCCGGCGGCGACACCGTCCCGGGCGTGCACTACACGGTGATCGCCACCAAGTACGACGAGGTGGTCACGCCGTACCGCTCGCAGTACCTCACCGGATCCGACGTCCACAACGTGCTGCTGCAGGACCTGTGCCCGGTCGATCTCTCCGAGCACGCCGCGATCGGCCTCCTCGACCGGATCGCCTTCCACGAGGCGGCCAACGCCCTCGACCCGGCACACGCCACCCCCACGAACTGCGCCTCCGTGTTCAGCTGACCGCCCCGGCCGGGGCCTGTCCGACCTGAGCCGCCGGACAGGCTCCGGAGTACACCGGGAACTAGCGGTCGCGCCGGCCGCCGGTCGTCGCGCGACGGCGGACCGAGGAGAACAGCGCCGCCGCGCCCAGCGCCAGCGCGCTCGCCCCGCCGATCGCGAGGTAGGCGCTGGAGGAGTCACCGCCGGTCTCGGCGAGGTGCCGCTCCGAGACATCCGCCGCCCCGGGCCGCGCGTCGGAGCCGCCGGTAGCGGCGTCGGAGGGCTCCGTGCCGGCGGCCGGAGCGGCTGTGCCGTCGTGGTGGTCGTGCCGCACCGTCGACTTGTCGGCACCGTCGGCTATCTGCTGCTCGGAGGGCGCGGAAGCGGTGGGTGCCGGGGAGGTCGGCGCGGGGGTGGTACCGCTTCCGGTACTGCCCGTACCGCTGCTGCCCGCGCCGCCGCCGGAACCGGTGTTGCCGGAACCCCCGCCACCGAAGGTGACGTCCGAGCACGAGTAGAACGCCTCCGGACTGTCCGAGCGCTGCCAGATCGCGTAGAGGAGCTGCCTGCCCGAGCGCTGCGGCAGGGTGCCGGAGAAGGTGTAATAGCCGTTCGTCGCGGCCGGGTCGGTCTTGGTGGCGACCGGGTGCGCCAGGTCCAGGTCGGCCCAGGCCAACGGCTTGGACGGGTCGTAACCCGCCTTGGTGATGTAGACGTTGAAGGTGCCCTTGTGCGGGGCCGTCACCCGGTACTCGAAGGTGTACGCGCCGCCGCTCACGCTCGTCGTCGGCCAGTCGGCGCGGGCCAGGTCCAGGCCCTTGAACTCGTCGTTGCCCGCGCCGCACAGCTTCCCGTCGGGAATGAGCTGTTGATGTCTGCCGTTCGCGTCGCCGATCCGTATGCCGTTCCAGTCGTACAGCGCCTGGGTGCCGCCGGCCGCGACGGCCGCCTTGCAGGCGCCGGACCTCGGGCTCTCGGGATTCTCCGCGTAGCACTGGAAGACCCGGCTGACCGGGTCGCCCATCGTGCCGTGCGCGGCGGCGGGCGCCGCGGCGAGCGCGGTCAGGGCGACCGGGGCGACACCGACGGCGACCGCGACGGCGGCGGTCTTGCGGCGAGCGGACATGGGGGAACTCCTCGAAGCGGACCTTCAGGTCTACGGCGGACCCGTGGGGGGTGATCAGCAAGCTAGCCCGAAGAAACCGCGGAATCGCCTGCTGGAGGCGGGTGCGGGAGATCCTTATGGTCGGCTTAAGGGAGTGCTGAGCCTGCGCTCAGGTAGCTACCGTTCTGGCCATGACAGATGCCCCGAACGAACCGGAGATCCGCCCGGCCGTCGCCGCCGACGTCGCCGCCGTGAAGGCGGTGACCGACGCCGCGTACCACCACTACATCGAGCGCATCGCAGTGGTGCCGAAGCCCATGGAGGCGGACCACGCGGCGAACGTGGCCGCGGGGCAAGTGTTCGTCACGGGGGAGCCCGTGAGGGGCCTCGTGGTGATCGAGGCGCGCGAGGATCATCTCTTCCTCGACAGCATCGCCGTCCACCCCGACGCCCATGGCAAGGGCGTCGGGCGACGGCTGCTGGCTTTCGTGGACGCACACGCGCGTGCGCTCGGGCTGTCCGAGGTCAGGCTCTACACGAACGCGATGATGTGGGAGAACCAGAAGATCTACCCGAAGTACGGGTACGAGGTCGTGGAACGCCGCGTGGACGGCCGGTACGACCGGATCCACTACCGCAAGCGGCTCGACTGACGGTTTCCGTGCCGGGGCGTTTCTCCGTGCCGGCGCGCGCGGCCCGGGCCGCTCACCCGTCCGGCCACCACGTGCGGTGGATGTCCTTGCGGACCTCCGGACGCTCGGCCGGACGCTCGTCGGCCTCGTCCCGCACTCGGCGGGACTCCGACTTCCTCAGGGGCTTCTGCACGGTCACACGGCGCATGGCTGCCTCCTTGTGCCTACCGGGATCCGCGGTTGTACGGAGGTAGACCCTTTCCGGGAGAGTTGCTCATCAGTCGGGATCTGTCTGTGGCGGCTGTCACGATTCGACTGTCAGTGGTGGGTGTCACCCTGGGGCACATGACGGGTTACAGCGAAATGAATCCAGGTCAGAGCAGCGTCAAACCTTGTCCGAGCGAGGTCAGGCCGGAGCTCGGCGGCGCGGGCGGGGGTGCGGAGGAGGTGGCCGACGCGGACCGAGTGGACTGGGACGCCGAGGCCGCCACCTTCGACGACGAGCCGGACCACGGGCTGCGCGACGCCGCCGTGCGGGAGGCCTGGGCGGAGCGGCTGGGCGCCTGGCTGCCCGAGACCCCCTCCGACGTGCTCGACCTCGGCTGCGGCACCGGCAGCCTGGCGCTCCTCGCGGCCGAGCGGGGCCACCACGTCACCGGGGTCGACCGCGCGCCGCGCATGGTCGACCTGGCCCGCGCCAAGCTCGCCGGACATGACGCGGTGTTCCTCCTCGGTGACGCGACGGCACCGCCCGTCGGCGAGCAGCGGTTCGACGTCGTGCTCGTCCGGCACGTCCTGTGGGCCCTGCCCGCCCCCGAGCGCGTCCTGCGGCACTGGCGCGGGCTGCTGCGCCCCGGAGGGCGGCTCGTCCTGGTCGAGGGTGTGTGGGGGACGCTGAGCCCGGCCGGCATACCCGCGGACCGGCTGGCCGCCCTGCTGGAGCCCCTGACCTCGGTCCTCCGAGTGGAGCGGCTGTCCGACGACGCGCGGCTGTGGGGGCGCGAGGTGGCGGACGAGCGGTACGCGGTGGTGGCCCACGTCTGACCACCGGGTACTCGACGGTCGCCGAGCGGGTATCTGCCGGGTACCGGCCCTAGGTCCTGTCGTCAAATTCCCGTCGTCCGCCCGGAGGGCGGGCCCTGCGGCGTCAGGTGCGTGCTCTCGGCGTGCCGGGCACAGGCCCTCGTACTGGACGTACTTGGATCTGTGCCTGGTGCGGTGAGAGTGCGTGCATGGCGTCGCGGGGCAGACGGGAATTTGACGACAGGGCCTAGCCGAGCAGTGCCTCGAAGTCGCCCTCCCGAGCCAGGAGTTCGAGCGTGTCGAGGGCGTTCTGCGCGGCGGTCGCGGCTCGCGGATCGGTGGTCGCGAGGCCGCTCGCCGCGAACTCGTCCTCGTCCAGGCGCAGTACGTCCGTGCCGTCCGCGGAGCGCCACAGGTCCAGGTCGAGGTCCTCGACGACCAGTTCGCCGCCGGAGAGGGTGGCCGGGCGGGTGATGTCGCAGTACCAGCCCTTCCGTACGCCCTCGGCGTCCCGGACCTCCTTGACCGCGTACCAGCGGTCCCGCCAGTAGTACTCGGTGAAGACATCGCCCGGCTCGAACCGTACGAAGCCGAAGTCGCGGACGCCCTCGCCCGCCCACGGCGCGCGCACGGTGACGCGGGTGCCGTCGTCGGCGAGCAGCTCGGCGGGGTAACGGATCTTCGTACGGCCGGACTTGACGAGGACGATCTCCACGGTGCGGGGTGCGTCAAGCGAGTTCACGGACATACCGCACCTCCGTCCCGCAGATCTCGTAGCCGAACCACTTGTTGATCGCGATCATCGGTTCGTTGCCGGCGTCGTTGCCCGTGAACGCCTCCGCGTATCCGGCGGCGCGGGCGCGGTGCAGCGAGTCGTTCTTGGCGAGCTTGGCGAGGCCGCGACCGCGGAACGCGGCGGCGGTGCCCGTCATCACGGTGCCGTAGCGGGTGCCGCCGTCCGTGCGGGCCGCGCTGAACGCCGCCGGGCGGCCGTCGACGAGCGCGACCGTGGTCAGCTCGGCACTGAACAGGGGGTGGTGCCAGGTCTCCTGGAGCCATGCCTGGTAGTCCGTGAACTCATGGGGGATGTCGCTGGGTTCGTCCGCCATCGTCTCCGCGTCCAGGGCGAACAGGGGGCGCGGGTCGTCGGCGAAGTCCGAGCCCTTGCGCAGCTCGACGCCCGGCGGCGGGTCCTGGAGCGGCGGCAGGGTGCCGCCCGCCAGGTCGAGGCGGAGGAAGTGGGCTGAGCGGCTCGCGTGGTAGCCGTGCTTCTCGGCGAACGCGCGGTTGCCCGGCTCGTCCAGGACCCAGGCGAAGAGCTTGGTCGCGCCCAGGGCCGCCAGGTGCTCCTCGGCGGTGCGCACCAGGAGCGAGCCCGCGCCCCGGCGGGTGCGGCCGGGGTCGACGTACACGTTGAGGTAGCCCTGATTCGGCTCCGCGCTGTCGTGCGCGATGCCGACCTGGGCCGTGCCGACCGGTTCGCCGTCCTGCTGCGCGAGCAGCGGACGGTAGTGGGCGTCGGGGTGCGCGTGCGTGACGTCGTACGCGATGGAGTCAGGTGTGTACAGCACGAAGGGGAGGGCGCGGTTGCGGACGTGGGCGAAACCCTCGGTGTGCCGCCGGTCGTCCGGGCGGACGTCGCTGATGATCACAGTCATGGAGTCGGACGCTACGCGCGAGGTGTGTTCGAGTGCCTCTCATTTTCCTTCCCGTACGGGACAATCGCTCCGTGACGCTGAAGATCCACATCGATGAGGGGGCCGCGCCCTACGAACAGGTGCGTGCCCAGGTCTCCGAGCAGGCGCGGTCCGGTGCGCTGCCGGTCGGCTACAAGCTGCCCACCGTGCGGGGGCTGGCCGAGGAGCTCGGCCTCGCCGCCAACACGGTCGCCAAGGCCTACCGGGCACTGGAGTCGGACGGGGTGATCGAGACGCGCGGCCGCAACGGGACGTTCGTCGCCGCCGCGGGCTCGGCGGCGGAGCGTGAAGCGGCGTCGGCCGCACAGGCGTACGCCGAGCGCGTCCACCGCCTCGGCCTCTCGGAGTCCGCCGCGCTGGACGCCGTAGGGGATGCCCTGCGGGCGGCTTACGGGAGCTAGTGCCGCAACAGGCAACGTTCGCCCCGTCGCGATGCCCGGCACGCACTCTCGCCGCACCGGCCGAAAGCCCAAGTACGTCCAGTACGAGGACTTCCGGCCGGCACGCCGAGAGCACGCACCGGACGCCG
>NZ_JBEYFS010000089.1:0-42096 GCF_040634475.1 Streptomyces sp. NPDC007095 | reverse complement strand
ACCGCGCACCCCGCCCCCACCGGCCCGCAGCCGAACGACCAGGGGCGAGCGGGAATCCGGGGCGAAGCCTCGCCCAGGGGCGCGAAGAACCGCGCACCCCGCCCCCACCGGCCCGCAGCCGAGCAACCAGGGGCGAGCGGGAATCCGGGGCGAAGCCCCGCCCAGGGGCGCGAAGAACCGCGCGCCCCGCAGCCGACGGAGAGGGGTAGGCGGGGACCCGGGGCGAAGCCCCCACCTCAGGGACGCGGGGAACTGCGCGCGGTCTCAGCCCGCGGTCACCGTCAGGTGAACCGTGCCGTCGGCGCCCGCCAGCAGCACCGGCGTCGCCGGACCACCGAGGTCCCGGACCGCCGCCCGGTCCTCCGAAGAGACCTCCCCCGCCTCGGACACCACCGCCGCCGCCTCAAGAGACTTCGCCCCGGACGCCGCCGCCATCGCCACCGCGGTACGCAACGCGCTCAACCGCAGGGAGGGAAGATCCACCGTCCCCGCGACATACGTACGGCCGGTCTCATCACGTACGGCCGCCCCCTCCGGCACCCCGTTTCGCGCCCGCGCGGAACGGGCCAGGGTGATGATCTTGCGGTCCTCGGGGTCAAGCGCGCTGCTGTCGGTCATGTTCAGAGCATACGAAGGGATCGGGAGGCGCAGGCACGCGCCCACCCGCACGCGCCCACCCGCGCGCACCCACCCCGCGCACACCCACCGGCCTGCGCCTACCCGGCCACGGGATACATCGAGCCCCGTCGGCCCTCCGGCGAGGCCAGCCACTCCAGCTTCGCCGCCGTGTTCGCCTCCGGCAGCGGCGTGTGCAGCACGATCGTGAGGTCGGGCCGCGCCGGCACCTTCATCGCGGTGGACTCGACGGCGAGCAGCCCGACGAGCGGGTGGTCGAGCTCCTTGCGGATCTGCCCGGCGTCCTCGATGTCCCGCTCCTCCCACAGCGCGGCGAACTCCGGCGAGACGGCCCGGAGTTGGTCCAGTACCTCCTGGTACCCCTCGTCGTCCGGCGCCGCCGCGCACGACGCGCGGAACTGGGCGACGACCGTGCGCGCGTTCTTCTCCCAGGTCCGGGACCGCCCCCGGTACAGCGAGTCGGTGAAGAAGTCGATGATGCAGTTCTGCGTGTTGTCGGGCCGCATGCCGAGGACCATCCCGGCGGCGTCGTTGTACATGACGCAGTTGTAGTACGGGTCCATGATGTGCGCCGGATACGGCATCCACGTGTCGATCAGCCGCCGCAGCCCGTCGCACATGTCCCGGACCTCGGGCGCGACCTCCGGCGCGGGCGGGTTCAGCCCGGCGAGCAGGTACAGATGGCGTCGTTCGGCGTTGCTGAGCCGCAGGACACGGGCGACCGCGTCGAGTACCTGGGGCGAGACGGAGATGTCCCGCCCCTGCTCCAGCCACTGGTACCAGGACGCGCCGACGCCCGCGAGCACGGCGACCTCCTCGCGGCGCAGCCCGGGCGTGCGTCGGCGGGCCCCGCCGTCCGGCAGTCCGGCCTCCGCAGGTGACACCCTCGCCCGGCGGCTCATCAGGAAGTCCCGCAGCTCACGCCGTCGTTGGGTCCTGAGCACGTCCTCCGTCACGTGTGAATCCCCCTGTTGGTGACTGGTGGTGCGACCACCAGCATAAGTTGCCGCTCCCCACGGATATTCCGACGGCCGCACGCTCTTGCCATGGCGATCGACACCACCGAAACCACGTCCGCTTCCCCGACTGTCCACTCCCCGCTCGGCACCCGGCTGTCGACCCGCGACAAACTCGTCCTCTTCGTGCTGTGCGCCGCGCAGTTCATGGTCGCGCTCGACTTCTCCGTACTGAACGTTGCACTGCCCGTGCTCGGCAAGGACCTGGGCATGAGCCGGTCCGCGCTGCAGTGGGCGGTCACCGCCTTCGCGCTGCCGTCCGGCGGCTTCCTGCTCCTCTTCGGCCGTATCGGTGACCTGTACGGCCGCCGCAGGCTCTTCCTGACCGGCCTCGCCCTCTTCGGTACGGCCTCGCTGCTGGCGACCTTCGCCTGGGACCCGGCGTCGTTCCTGACGGGCCGGGCGTTGCAGGGCCTCGCCGCGGCGGCGATCGTGCCGACGGGCATGTCGCTGCTGACGACGACGTTCCCGGAGGGCCCGGCGCGCGACCGTGCGCTCGGCATCTCCGGCACGCTCCTCTCCCTCGGCTTCACGGTCGGCATGGTGGCCGGCGGCGTCCTGACCGACGTACTGAGCTGGCGTTCGACGATGGGCCTGCTGTCGGTCTTCGCGCTGATCGTGCTGCCGCTGGCCCCGGGCCTGCTGCCTGAGTCCCGCACCCCCGACCGCCCGCGCCTGGACATCCCCGGCGCGATCACCGTCACCAGCGGCCTGCTGGCCCTGATCTACGCCCTGTCGACGGCCGCCGAGCGCGGTTTCGGCGGCACGGACGTCATCGTGACCCTCGCCGCGGGTGTGCTCCTGCTCGCCGCCTTCGTGTACGTCGAGTCCCGCGCCCACGCCCCGCTCGTCAGCCTCCCCATGCTGCGCCGCCGCACGGTGGCGTGGGGCAACCTGGGCGGTCTGGTCACCTTCTCGATGATGTCGACGGTCATCTTCGCGCTGACGCTGTACCTGCAGGAGACCCTCGGCCTGTCCGCGTTCGAGACGGGACTGGTCTTCGGGGTCCAGGGCGTCATGTCGGCCGTCGCCGGGGTGTACGCCCCGAAGGTCATCGGCCGCTTCGGCGCCCGCCGTACGCTGGTCGGCTCGCTCGCCGGTCAGGGCCTGTTCGTGGCGGGGCTGGTCCTGCTGAACGCCCACACCTGGTCCGTCTGGCTCGCCACCGCCGCGGTCTCGCTGGCCAGCATGTGCCACCTGGGCGCGATCATCTCGTACGGCCTGACCGTGACCTCGGGCGTTCCCGACGAGGAGCAGGGTCTGGCCACGGGCCTGGTGACCTCCACCCAGCAGGTCGGCATCACGATCGGCATCCCGCTGCTGGGTGTCCTGGCGACGACGTCGGGCGACCTGCTGGCCGGTGTCCACACGGTCCTCGCCCTGGACGCGGCGATCGTCCTGGCGGCGGCGGTGCTGGTCGCGACCGGACTCGGCCGCGACCGCTCACGCCCGGTCGAGACGGAGGCGCTCGGCCTTCGGTAGACCGGCGACGACGAGATCGTACGAATCCTCGATGAGCTCCCGGACCAGACGGTCCGGGAGTTCGCCGTCGACCGTCACCGTGTTCCAGTGCCGCTTGTTCATGTGATAGCCCGGGACGATCAGCCCCGGGTGCTCGGCGCGCAGCCGGACCGCGTCCTCCGGGTCGCACTTGAGGTTGACCGTGAGCGGGCGCCCGTCCAGCCATGTCAGCGCGAAGAGCTTGCCCAGCACCTTGAAGACGGAGATGTCCGGGGCGAAGGGGAAGTCCTCGACGGCCGCGTTGAAGGACAGACAGAACGCACGCAACTGCTGCGGTTTCACTCCCACGTCTCCTTCGCCCACGTTGCCTTCGCCGACGGCATCACTCGGACTTCTTCTCCTCCTCGGACGGCTCCGGGTCCACCGGGCCGACCGGCTCGACGAGCACCGTGACGATCTTGTTCCGGCGTCCGGCCGCGGCCTCCGCCGTCAGCCGCAGCTCGCGCCCGTCGGGCAGCTCGACCACCGAGGAGGCTCCGGCGATCGGAACCCGCCCGAGTGCCTTCGCCAGCAGTCCGCCGACCGTCTCCACGTCCTCGTCGTCGTACGCCTCGAAGCCGTACAGCTCGCCGAGGTCGCCGATGTCGAGACGGGCGGTCACCCGGTAGCGGTCGTCGCCGAGCTCCTGGACGGGCGGCAGCTCCCGGTCGTACTCGTCGGTGATCTCCCCGACGATCTCCTCGAGGATGTCCTCGATGGTGACGATGCCGGCCGTACCGCCGTACTCGTCGATGACGACGGCGACGTGGTTGCGCTCCTGCTGCATCTCACGCAGCAGGTCGCCCGCGTTCTTGGTGTCGGGCACGAAGGTCGCGGGCCGCATGGCCGTGGACACGAGCTCGGACTCGGCGTCGCGGCTGATGTGCGTCTTGCGGGCCAGGTCCTTCAGGTACACGATCCCGACGACGTCGTCCTCGCTCTCCCCCGTGACCGGGATGCGCGAGAAGCCGGACCTCAGCGCCAGGGTGAGTGCCTGGCGGATGGTCTTGTACCGCTCGATGACGACGAGGTCGGTCCTCGGCACCATCACCTCTCGTACGAGGGTGTCGCCCAGCTCGAAGACGGAGTGCACCATGCGGCGCTCCTCGTCCTCGATCAGGGAGTCCTTCTCGGCGAGGTCGACCAGCGCGCGCAGCTCGGCCTCGGAGGCGAACGGACCGCGCCTGAAGCCCTTGCCGGGCGTCAGCGCGTTGCCGATGAGGATGAGAAGGGGCGGGATCGGGCCCATGATCCTGGCCAGCGGCAGCAGGACGTACGAGGCCGCCGTCGCCGTGTTCAGCGGGTGCTGGCGGCCGATGGTGCGCGGCGAGACGCCCACGGCGACGTACGAGACGAGGACCATGACCCCGATGGCGACGACGAGCGCCTCCCAGGTCTCGTCGAACTCCTTCAGGCAGGCGTAGGTGACGAGCGCGGCGGCGGCCATCTCGCAGGCCACGCGCACCAGCAGTGCCACGTTCAGATAGCGGGTCGGGTCGGCGGCGACCTGGGCGAGCTTGGCGCTGCCGCGCCGCCCGGACCGTACGGCCTCCTCCGCGCGGAAGCTGGAGACACGCGCGAGGCCCGCCTCCGCACAGGCGGCGAGCCAGGCGACCACGACCAGGGCGATGGCGCCGATGACGAGCTGAGGACTCATGAAACGGTCGGGGCCGGGGAGGGGCCCGTCATGCCCTTCTCCGCGCGCCAGCCGTCCACGATGGCGGCCTGGAGACCGAACATCTCGGCCTTCTCGTCCGCCTCCTCGTGGTCGTAGCCGAGCAGGTGCAGCACTCCATGGACGGTGAGGAGGTGCAGTTCCTCGTCCATGGAGTGCTGCGTGGGAGCTTCCTTGCCCTGCCGCTCGGCGACCTCCGGGCAGAGCACGATGTCACCGAGGAGTCCCTGCGGGGGCTCGTCGTCGTCCTTGGACGGTGGCCGCAGCTCGTCCATGGGGAACGACATCACGTCGGTGGGCCCCGGAAGGTCCATCCACTGGATGTGGAGCTGTTCCATGGCGTCGGCGTCCACGACGATCACCGAGAGTTCGGAGAGCGGGTGGATGCGCATCCGCGCGAGTGCGTAGCGGGCGATGTCGAGGATCGCCTGCTCGTCGACCTCGGTTCCGGACTCGTTGTTGACGTCGATCGACATGGTGCTCGCTTGTCTACTTCCCCTTGTGGCCGGCTTTGCCGCGGCTCTTGTGGGAGCCGTTCTCGGTGCCGTTCTCGCTGTCGTACTTCTCGTACGCGTCGACGATACGGCCGACCAGCTTGTGCCGTACGACATCGTGGGACGTGAGCCGCGAGAAGTGGACGTCGTCGAGGCCCTCCAGGATGTCCTGGACCTGGCGCAGGCCCGACTTCGTCCCGTTCGGGAGGTCGACCTGTGTCACGTCGCCCGTGATCACGATCTTCGACTCGAAGCCGAGGCGGGTGAGGAACATCTTCATCTGCTCGGCGCTCGTGTTCTGGGCCTCGTCCAGGATGATGAAGGCGTCGTTGAGGGTGCGACCACGCATGTAGGCGAGCGGCGCGACCTCGATGGTTCCCGCCGCCATGAGCCGCGGGATGGAATCGGGGTCGAGCATGTCGTGCAGCGCGTCGTAGAGGGGCCGCAGGTAGGGGTCGATCTTCTCGTAGAGCGTGCCGGGCAGGAAGCCGAGCCGCTCGCCCGCCTCCACCGCGGGGCGGGTGAGGATGATCCGGTTGACCTGCTTGGACTGGAGCGCCTGTACGGCCTTCGCCATGGCGAGGTACGTCTTGCCGGTGCCGGCGGGGCCGATGCCGAAGACGATGGTGTGCTTGTCGATGGCGTCGACGTACCGCTTCTGGTTGAGCGTCTTGGGTCGGATGGTGCGGCCGCGCGAGGACAGGATGTTCTGCGTGAGCACTTCGGCAGGGGTTTCCTGACCGTCGCCCTCCCCGTTCTCGCTCGCCCTGAGCATGGCGATCGAGCGTTCCACTGCGTCCTCCGTCATCGGCTGCCCCGTGCGGAGCACCAGCATCATCTCGTCGAACAGGCGCTGGACGAGAGCGACTTCACCGGCGTCGCCGACCGCACTGATCTCATTGCCCCGGACGTGGATGTCGGCCGCCGGGAAGGCCTTCTCGATCACGCGTAGCAGCGCGTCTCCGGAACCCAGCACGGTCACCATGGGGTGCTTGGCCGGGACGGTGAAGTGCGCTCGTGCCTGCCCCTGAGCGGGGCTGTGAGCTGTGGGTGTCTGAGTCATGGGCCGGCTCTGTAGGCCTGCTTTTCCTCCTTGATCGGCACGCTTGCCACGGGGGCAGCCTTGCGTCTCCAAGGGTACGACGGTGGGGTGACAGTGCCGTAGGGCTTTTCGGCGCCGCTTATCGGCGTGGGCCGCACCGGTCGACGCTCTGGTCGACCGGTGCGGCCCACGCACTGGTCCGGCGGCTACTCGAGCGTGAGCCCCTCGAACGTGGCCGCTCCCCTTCGGCCCGTCCACCCGTTGGCCGCCGTCATGAACACGCCCACGTCCTGCGCGGCCCCGGCCCCGCCCGGCGTGGCCGTCCCGACCGTGACCCAGATCGTGCCGTCCACGCTGTATTCGCCCGTGTACGCACCGCCGTCGCGGCGCAGCCGCAGGTGCACCGGCGCCGTCGCCGACCCGGCCATGGCGATCGAGTCGAAACGGCCGTCGCCGTCGGCGTCCCAGGTCAGTACACAGCCGTTGGACGGGGTGACGGCGAGGTTCACATAGCCGCCCCCGCCCGGCGTGGCGAGGTCGTCGCGGACGATCAGCCCGGCCCGTGCCCAGCCGCCGGTGGCTTCCTGCGAGAGGACCCGGACCGCGGCCGTCGTCCCGTCACGGTAGGCCCCGGCCCGGTACACCGCGCCGAACTCGTTCGTCCCGCCCCACAGGTCGGCCCCGGCGCCCTCGATCGCGAGCTCGTCGCCGAACTGCCCGAACACGGCGTCGTTGAAGGAGGCCGTGCGGTAGGGGTCGCGGACCCCGGACGCGGCCAGAAGCCGTACCGGCGCGACCGTCCTGCCTCCACCCGCGTACGTCGCCCCGACGACCAGCCGGCTGACGAGCTCCCGGGCGTCGCCCGTCAGGCTGATCTCGAAGCGCGCGGTGAACGTCTCGCCGGGGGCGACGGACGCCGTGCTCACGGGGTCGAGCGCGCCGGCCGTCAGGCCTTCGGGCGTCTCGGCGAAGAGCGTCACCGCGGTGGCGGGCGCGAAGCCGTTGCGGTGGGTGAAGGTGACCGTCACCGTCGCGGGCGCGCCCTCGGCCACCGCGCCCCGGTCGGCCGCGGCGGTGACGGCGGACTGGTGCGGGGTGGCGGCGAGCAGGTCGCGCACCCGGCGGGCCCGCTCGTACGGGGAGCCCTTCGGCTCGGCCGGGTACCTCTCGTGGCCGTGCGCCCAGCGGTCCTCCAGGGCGAACCAGTCGACGGCCGCGGGGTCCTTCCCGGCGGACAGCGCGTCGAAGTACGTCTCCCAGCGGGTGCGGTACAGGCCGCCGACCAGCCCGGCCCACTCCCGGTTCGCGTAGTCGTGCAGGCCCTCCTCGCTGCTGGCGCGTCCGCCCCAGGTGGTGATGAGCGAGCGTGCGTCGTACTCCAGGCGGTCCCGCTCGGCCGCGTCGGCGCCCCAGGCGCGCGCGTCGGCGAGCCACCGTCCGAGCAGATGGGGGCGCGAGGTGGCCAGCAGGTCGTCGAGCAGGTCCATCCAGCCCAGCCAGGTCCGGGTCAGCTCCCCGAACAGGGCGTGCTCCCCTGTCTCGTACGCGCCCTTGATCTGCGGCAGCAGCACCCGGGTGCGGTTGGACAGGACCTGCCGTGCCACGTCCACGACGTCGTAGCGGTACGCCGAGCTCTCCCTCAACCGCTTCGGCACGGCGAGGAGTTCGGTGAGGGCGCGGTCGAAGGTCGTGGTGTCGTAGCGGTCCGCCTCCGGGCCCCAGGCCGCCGCCTTGTTCGCGGTCAGGCTCGGCCGGGCGCCGAACAGACCGTCGGGTGCCTCGCTCCAGGAGTCGGCCCGGGACATGCCGTAGGCGGTGTCGCGTATCGCCTGCCAGGCCGCGGCGGCGTGCGGGTCCGCGCCGCCGTACCGGGAGACGGCGTACGCGGCGAACCAGTCGTCCAGGTCGACGGTGCCGGGTGTCCACGCCAGGTCGGTGAGGAGTGCCAGCGCGGGCGCGTTGTTGTCGGCGGCCTCCGGCATCGCCGCGATCCCGGCCAGGGCACTGCCCTCCCGGTCCCGCCACCTCGGGTACTGCTCCACCCAGTCCGGGGCGTTGGCGCCGATCGGGGTGTGGCCGCCGAAGTTCCAGATGCTGCCGAAGGCGTAGGGGGTGCCGCCCCAGTCGCTCTCCCGGTCCGTGACGGTGGTGTAGCGGTCCGAGAGGCCGTCCACGATCAGCATGCGGCTCTTGTCGACGGCGTCCAGCAGGGCGGTGGACGGGTTGGTCTGCCAGCCCAGGATCGCCCAGACCGCCCCCGGGTGGGCCCTGCGCAGCGCCGTCTCGACGGCCTTCGCGGCCTCGCCCACCGGTACGTCACCGGGGTTGCCGCCCTCGTGCAGCAGGTCCATCTTGTACATCGTGCTCGCGCCGAACCGCTCCGTCTGGGCCCGGTAGAAGGCGTCGGCGACCTCTCTGAAGGCCGAGGTGCGCGGGTCGAGCCAGTCGGGGCGTTCGAAGCCGCCCCAGGTGCCCTGCGCGACCACGGCCGCGTCGCCGCCGTGCTTCGCCACGAAGCCGTCCGGGACGGTGCCGAAGTAGCCCGGCAGCACCGGGGTCATGCCCAGCTCCCGCACCCGGTCGACGATCTTCCGGGCGAGTTCGACCCGCCGTTCGAGGAGCCGCCGGGAGACCGGGCCGCCGAAGCCCGACATGTTCTGCAGCAGCCACCAGGGCTGGTGGGCCGGGGCCGGGATCCAGGCGCGCAGTTCCGCGTCGGAGTAGCCGAACCGACGGAACGTGTCGTAGTAGACCGCGTCGCCGCCCACGTAGACGAGGACGTCGTTGACGCCGTGCAGCGCCAGTACGTCCAGTTCGCGGCTCCAGGCGTCCCAGTCGCGGTAGGGACCGGTGTAGCCCTCGTTGGTGTCGTTGAAGGCGAACCGGTGGGGCACGTTCGCCGTCCCCGTGATCTCCTTCGCGGGCGCGGGCAGGGAGCGCGGCAGGTCGAGCTGCTCGCCGGTCCAGGAGACGGAGGCGTGCGCGGTCCGCCGTAGGTACGTGTGGAAACCGGCGAGCAGCACGGCGGGGCTGGTGCCCTCCACCGTGATGTGGCCGACCCTGCCGGTGACCCGGAAGCGGTCGGTCGCGTCCGCGACCGCCCGCAGGGTGATCTGCCGGTGGTGGTCGGGAAGCAGACGCTTGAGCGCCGCCGCGGCGGGAGCGGTGTCGAACAGGGCGTGGTCGGCCGCGTACGCGCCCTGCGGGCGGGCCAGGAGCGCGGCGCCGCCCAGCACGACCGCGCCCGCGAGGATCCGTCTGCGGGTGACGCCCGTGCTGCCGAGGTCGCCTCGGTTGTCCTGCATGGAAATCCTTCCGGAAACTCTCAGTGACTGCCAGAAGTCATCGGCTGCTGTCGGCGACTCTCAGTCGATCGTCATCGCGAAGACATGGAGGGCGGGAACGCCCGACTGGAGGCCGTCGCCGACGTGGGGCAGGACCAGGGAGCGCAGTTCCTTGCCCGGCGTCAGGTCGACGCCGAAGGTGAACAGGCTGACGGGGGTGTCGTCCCGGCCGGTGGCGATGTGGCGGTAGGGCACCACCACCGCGGCTGAGCCATTCGCCCCGTACCAGTCGGGGACGGCGACGGAGAACGCCCGCTCGGTGCCGTCGGCGTAGACGACCTTGCCCTCCCCTCTGCCCTCGCCCCAGGTACTGGTGCCGAGGAAGGTCAGCCGGGAGCCGGAGCCGGACAACAGCACGCTCTGGCCGGCGGAGACGACGTTGTCCCTGTTTCCGGGCCGGGTGTCCGGCCAGGTGAAGGTCACCCCGCCGTAGGTGACGGTGGCGCCCGGGGTCAGTCCGACCGACGCCAGCGCCTCGGCGGACAGGCTGGAGTCGGATCCGTCGATGTTCGCGACCGTGAGGGCGTCGTCGGAGGCGATCCCCGCGTTGTCGAAGGCGCCGCGCAGCGACCGGTACGGCAGCAGGATCGAGGAGGTGGCGCGGGCGCAGTCGGAGCCGTGCCGGTGCACGTCGAAGAGGGCGTGGGCGGTGAACACCTGGTGTCCCTCGGCGTCGTCGGCGAGCCGGGTCCGCCAGGTGAGGGTCGCCGACCGTCCCGGTGCGAGGGTGCCGAAGGCGTCCGGCTCCTCGATGTCGTTCACGGCGAGGTAGAGCACGGTGCCGCGCAGGTCGATCCGGGTGGTGTTGGTGAGGGTGGCGGTCAGGGTCAGGGGCCGACCGGGCTCCGGAGCGGGTGGGGTGACAGTGAGTGAGACGGGCGGCGGGAGGAAGTCCTCCTCCGGGCGGTACGTGGTCATCGGATTCCTCCGTGGATACTCCGCCCTTCTGGGCGGAGACGAAACGGACTTTCGGTGATGCGGCCTGGTCGGAGTTCCGGAGCATGCTGGAGTACAAAGCCCAGTGGTACGGCAGGGAAGTGATCGCGGTAGACCGCTTCTTCCCCTCGTCCAAGCTGTGCTCCATCTGCGGCGCCCTTCATCAGAAGATGCCGCTCGGCGTCCGCACCTGGACGTGCGACCGCGGCGCGATCCACGACCGGGACGTGAACGCAGCGAAGAACCTTCTGGCCGCCGGACGGGCGGTCGCAGCCTGCGGAGCCGGTGTAAGACCTCAACGGAGTTCTCCGGCCGGACAGTCGGCGATGAAACAGCAAGTCTCACGGCGCGAGCCGTAAGAATCCCCTCCCTTCGGGGAGAGGTGGCGTCAAGTGGTCTCCACCGTGAAGTGGTCGAACACGGCCTGGACGGTCGTGCCGGGGTAGTTGAGGTTCACCGCGCCGGCCACCACACCGGCGTCGAGAGCACCGCTCGCCGAGGGCACGGTCACGCTCGCGATCTCGTTCCAGGCGAGGCCGTTGGCGGTGGAGTACGCGGTGTAGGTGGTGCCGGAGCGGACCAGGCGCAGCCAGGCCGGGTGGGCGGAGGCGCCGCCGCCCGCCCAGGTGTCGAGCCGCCCGTCGCCGTCGCTGTCGGTCATGAACTCCACGCCGTACGACTTCGACATGGTGAGCACGGCGTAACCGCCCTTCTCCGGCGCCGTCAGGTCGTTCGCCACGGCGAGGCCGTACTTGGCGACCGGGTTGTCGGAGCCGGTGAGGCTGACCGTCTTGACCTGCGTCACACTCGACTCGGCGGCGGCCCCCGGCAGGAGGATGCCGCCCTTCTCGTCGGTGCCACCGGAGAGGTCGCGGCCGCCCGCCCAGATCACCAACTGGCTGCCGAACTGGCCGAATCGGGCGTCGTCGGTGGTGGCGAAGCTCCGGTACGGGTCGCGCACCCCGTTGGGCACATAGGGCACGGTGACGGTCTTCGCGGCCCTCGCGCAGTCGGCGCTGCGTCCGTCCACGTCGAAGAGGGCGTGCGCGGTGAACGCCACCTCTCCGGCGACGTCGGCCGGCATCGACGTGCGCCAGCTGCGGGTGATCCGCGCGCCGCGGCGCAGGTCACCGAGCGGGATGGTGCGCGCCGCGGTGCTCGCGCCGGGGTCCACGAGGTACAGGACGGTGCCGCGGAGCGGGAACGGGCAGTCGTTGACGAGGACCGCGGTGGCGGTGACCGTGTCGCCGCCGGCCGGCTCGGCGGGTTCGGTGGTGACGGTGAGGGTGGGGCCGAGGGAGTCCGTACGGGTACTCATGCGGGTCACCGGCGCTCCCAGTCGACGGTGAACGTGTTGGCGAGTTCGCTGGGCAGGGTGTCCGGGACGCTGATGTGGACCTTTCCGTCCGAACGGGTCCACTTCAGCGGCTTGTTGTGACCGAGCAGCCGGATCCGGGACGTGGCGGAGACGGGGATGTCAGCGGGCACGGAGAGGGTGCCGGTGGGCGCGCCCAGCACGATCACATTGAACTTGCCGGGCGTGACCGTGTACCGGATGCCGAGCGGGCTGCCCTCCTCCTCGGCCCGCACCCAGGGCGCCGAGCCGTAGATCGCGGGACCGTTGACGTCCAGCCAGGCACCGATGTCCCGCAGCCGCCGCTGCATGACGTCCGGGATGGTGCCGTCCGGTCTTGGACCGATGTTGAGGAGCAGGTTGCCGTTCTTGCTGGTGACGTCGGCGAGCAGATGGACGAGGAACTCGGAGGTCTTGTAGTCCTCCTCCAGCTCGAACTTGTTGTAGCCCCAGGAGTAGCCCATGGTGATGCAGCACTCCCACTTCTGCGGGTCCATGGTGGGGTTGGTGCGCTGCTCGTACGTGGCGAAGTCGAAGTGTGTGTCGAAACGGTCGTTGGCCACGACACCCTTGGGCTTCCTGCGGTTCTTGGCCTGGTTGTAGTAGTGGGCCAGCGCCTCTTCGCTGCGCCACGGCGGATTGTCGGCGGGGCGGAACCACTGGCCGTCCGCCCACAGCAGGTCCGGGTCGTACCGGTCGGTGATCTCGTACAGCTGCTTCAGCTCGTAGTCCCCGACGTAGTCGTCGACCGGCTTGTAGCCGAGCATCGGGACTTCCTGGCCGGTGTAGAAGTTCTTCATGGGTCGGCCGATCGCCGGGTTGAAGAACTCGCCGAGCGAGTAGTAGAGGCCGGGCCGGACGGTGCCGCGTCGGCGGGCCGCCGCCATCAGCGGGCCGACGAGGTCTCGCTTCGGTCCGTACTTTCCCGCGTGACGGTCCGTCACCTCGCTCGGGAACAGGGCGAATCCGTCGTGGTGCTTGCTGGTGAGGACGAAGTACTCGGCGCCCGCCTGCTCGAACAGCCGCACCCAGGAGTCCGGGTCGTAGTTCTCGGCGGTGAACTGCGGGATGAAGTCGTCGTAGAGGAAGTTCTGTCCGTAGGTGTCGCGGTGGTACTTCCAGGTGGGGTCGGTGTCGAAGCTCTGGTACCAGAGGTACCACTCGGCGGCCATCTGACGGGCGGAGCCGGCGGGCACGGAGTAGACACCCCAGTGGACGAAGATGCCGAACTTGGCGTCCTTGTACCAGCGCGGCACCGGGTGGGTGTCGAGGGATGCCTTGGTGGCCTCGTAGTCCGGGCTGCCGCCCCCGGCGATACCGCTGGTGAGGGCCTGGGCGGCGCCCGGCGGGGCGAGCAGCACGCCGGCGCCGAGGGCGGTGGCCGTGGTCATGAAACGTCTGCGGCTTGGCGTCACGGAAATGCCTCTCAGTCGGTGATCGAGAAGGACTCAGTCGCTGGTCGAGAAGGAGTCGAAGACGGCTGTGGTGGTCTGGCCGGGGTAGTCGAGGTCGACCGCGCTCGCGACCATCCCGGCGTCGAGGGCTCCGTCCGCGGCGGAGGGCACGGTCGCGGTGCCGATCTGCTGCCAGGCGCCCGTGTCGGTGCGCACGTAGGCGGTGTAGGCGGTGCCGTCGCGGACGAGCTTCAGCCAGGCCGGGTGGTAGGAGGCGCCGTCGCCGGCCCAGGTGTCGAGGTGGCCGTCGCCGTCGCTGTCGGTCATGAACTCGACGCCGTAGTTCTTGGACATGGTGAGGACCGCGTAGCCGCCCTTCTCCGGGGCGGTGAGGTCGTTCGCGACGGCGATCCCGGCCTTGGCGGAGGGCCCACTGCCGGTCTGGGAGACGAGGCGGGCGGTGACGGCGCCCGTGGCGGGCACGGCGTCCGGCAGGTGGATCGTGGCCTTCTCGTCCTTCCAGCCGGACAGGTCCTGACCGCCCGCCCAGAGGGCGAACTGGTCGCCGTTCTGGGCGTATCGGGCGTCGTCGGTGGTGGCGAACGTGCTGTACGGGGGCTGGACGGCGGACGGGACGGGGGTGACATCGGCGGCCACGCTGTCGGCGTCCTGGCGCGTGCGGCCGCTCTGCCGGTAGGAGGTGCGGACACCGATGTCGTACGGTCCCCATGCCGTGCCGGAGGACGGGGTGACGCGCCAGGTGACGGTGGAACTCCCGCCGGGGGCGAGGGAGTCGGTGCCCGTGGCGCCCTGCGGTTCGGCGGTCCAGCCGTCCGGCAGGCGCAGGGCGCTGCTGACCCGGTCGACCGCCTTGGGGCCGGTGTTGGTAACCGTCGCGGTGATCTCCGTGGCGTGGTCGACCTGGAGGTCCGGGCGGTACGGGGTGAGCCGGACGCGTGCCGACGGGCAGTCGCGGGCCACCCCGAGACCGGCGAGGTCGACCGCGTCGGCGAACGCCTTCATCCCGGTGTCGTTGGGATGCAGATGGTCACCGGAGTCGAACACGGCGGCGTAGCGGGTGGGGTCGTCCGGGTCCCGTACGGCCCTGTCGAAGTCGGCGTAGCCGTCGAAGGTGCCACCGGAGTCGCGTACGAACGTGTTGACCTGCTGCCGGTCGGCCTCCTTGGCCTCGGTCCACCAGTCGCCCCAGCCCCGGTACGGGACCACGGTCGCACCGATCACCCGCAGCCCACGGGCATGGGCGCGCCGCGCGATCTCCCGCATGCCGTCGATCACCTGGTCGCCGGTGGCGCCGCCCCAGCTGAGGTCGTTGACGCCCTCGAAGAGGATCACCGTCCGGGCGCCCGGCTGGGACAGCACATCGCGCTCCAGCCGCTCCAGTGCCGAGGGATTGCCGTCGGTCCCGGCCGTGATGCGGTTCCCGCTGATGCCCTCGTTCAGCACTCCGGCCGGAGTCGTGCAGGCGGCGAGGCGGCCGGCCAGGTAGTCGGGCCAGCGCCGGTCGGCGTCCGAGGTCGAGGCGGCCCCGTCGGTGATGGAGTCGCCGAGCGCGACCACGGAGCCCCGCGCCGGACCGCCCCGCACATCGATGCCGGTGAGGAACGGGAAGGTGGAGTCGGTCTTGGTGAACGCGGCTCCGCCGGGGTCCCCGGCGTGGTCGCCGCCGCCGTCGGCCGTCCAGTAGACGGTCTGCAGCCCCATCCAGTGCTGGCTGATGTGGGTCAGCCGGCCCGGGAAGTACAGGCTGACCACCACGTCGCTGCGGGCCGCGACGGGAATCCGCACCGGGTCGCTCGCCGTCCGCTCCCCGGCAGGGATCGTCACCTCCCGCTTCCCGCCGAAGGTCAGATCCCGCGGGCCCGACACGGACGAGCCGTCGGCGCGCCGTCCCACCGTGGCGTGTCCGATCGTCACCGGCTGGTCGGTGAACGCGTTGGTCAGCCGGATCCGCACGCTCGTCCCGCCCGCGCTGACGCGCACCGGGACCCGTACCGTCACCTCGGAGGTGCCCGGGTCGTACGCGGCGTGCTGGGCGGTGGCCCAGGTACCGGTCCAGCCGGCGTCGCCGCGCCGCTCGGAGTGCGCGGGGGCAGCGGCCAGGAGGATGAGCGGCACGACGGCCGCCAGGACGCGGAGCCCCCTCATGACGTACCTCCCGCGCAGGTCAGACGGGCGTCGGCCCAGTCCGCATGGTCGGCGGAGACGTCGCCGCCGCCGTCCACGGTCAGGTCGAGCCAGCGCGCGCCCGTCACGTCGACGTCGACGGGGGTGCCGCCGTCGGAGCCGTACAGCACGGGGCTGGTGAAGAGGACGCGGCCGTCGGCGACGGCACGGAAGGACACGCTGCCGCCGTCGCCGACCTCGTCGTCCACGCCGGCGGTGGCCGTGAACCAGGTGCAGGCGCCGCCGAGGTAGACGCGGACCTGGCTGTCGGCGTGCACGCCGAGCCCCTTGGCGTAGGTGGTACCGCCGATGGCCAGGGGGTGTCCGTCACCGGCCGCGTTCTCGCCGTTGGAGGTGTCCTTCTCGACCGGGCCCCAGCCGTTGACGGCCCGCACGAGCGGCAGGTCGCCGACGTACGAGTCCCCGGGGGGCGCGGGCGGCGCGACCTGCACGGCCCGCTCACCGGTGATCGTGACCGTGCGGCCATTCCGCCCGTACGACGCGGTTGCCGTCAGGACCGTGTACGGGACCGGGTCGGCGGGCGGGGTGACGGTGTACTCGGCGGTGACGACGGCGCCGGGCGCGACGCGCGGGAAGTGTGTCGGGGCGTCCGTCGTCGCCGTCCACCCGGCGGGGGCCTTGAGCGACAGGTCCACATCCCGCGCCGCCTTCCCGGCCTTCCCGGGGACGTGGAAGGAGACGGTCGCCCGGCCCGGCAGGGCCGCGCTCAGGAAGGGCTCGGCGTCCACGGTGACCTGGGCACCTGCCGGTGCGTCGGTGTATGCCTTCGCGTCGTACGACGGTGCCGGCACGGTCCCGATGCCGATGCCGCCCGCGCTCGCACCGAGGTCGACGAGGTGTGCGGAACCGGGTCCCGCGCCTGCCTCGGTGGACCAGACGGCCAGGGCGATGGTGTTGTCGCCGTGTTCGTTCAGCAGGCCGCTGGGGATGACGAACCGGGTCTGGGGGCCGGTGTCGGCGAGCTGCCGTCCGACGAGCCAGCCATTGACGAAGATCTGGACGCGGTAGTCCTTGCTCCGGCCGTCCTCCAGTTGCAGCCCGAGGGAGGTGTCCTGGCCATGCGGCAGGTCGAGCCGGGCGTTGGTGCGGTACCAGCGCACGCCCGGCGCGGACTTCGCCGACCGGGCGGCGAGCGTCGTACGCGTCCAGGAGCCGTCGGGGTAGCCCGGCAGCGACCAGCCGGCCCGCTCCCCGTACAGACCGCCGTTGTTGTACGCGCCGCGTGCCGTGTCGACGGGCTGTTCGCCGCCCCGGTCGCCCTGGATCCTCCAGGTGATCGTGGAGTCGGCGCCGAGGAGGTCGGCGGAGAGCAGCCCGCGTGGCTCCTTCGAGTAGTCGTGGCCCCACTCCTCGTTGTCGCCCATGTTCTCCACGAGGACGGAGAGCACGTTGTCGCCCCCGCCGTCAGCCAGGACGCCGTCCGGGACGTCGAAGGTGTGGGCGCCGTCGCCCGCGCTGCCGAGGTAGCGGCCGTTGAGCCACGCCGCGTACACGCCGTGCGGCCCGGTGTTTGCGTTCAGCGTCACCGCGCTCGTCCCGCCGGTCGTGCGGAAGCGGCCGCGATACCAGACGTCGCCGTGGTGGAAGCCGTACTCGTCCATGGCGAGGACGGGTGTATACCCGGCGAGGTCGGGATTGTCGGCCGTGAGGTGGTCGGCGGTGGTCCATGTCGAGTCGTCGAAGTCCGGGGTGACTTCCGGCGTCTCGTCGTGGGTGCGCCAGGTGGTGAGGGCGGGGAGGGTGACGGGGCGGGGCGCGGAGGTGACGGCGGTCCGGCGCCCGTTCCAGGTCACGTTCCCGGCATCGGCGAGGACCTCGATGCTCGTGGCTTCGGTCGAGTCGCCCGTCAACTTCAGGGTGGCGCCGTCGACTTCGGCGGTCCGCAGCAGTGAGGGTCCGCGTACGAGCACCGACCCTGCGGCGGTGTCCTGCCGCCACCAGTGCGCGGTCTCCTGCTCGTCGGCCAGCAGGAGTACGAGGTCGTTGACGCGGACGCGGATGAGCCCCTGGTGGGTGTAGTTCAGCCGCAGATCGCCCCGTGCGGCGTCCCAGGTGACGTCCGCCTTGCCGTCCAGGACGGTTACCTTCGGCTTCGACGGGTACCGCAGCACGGTCTCCCCTGCCTCGCCCCTCCTCCCGTACAGCAGCGCCACGTCGTCCGCGCCGATGCGGGCGTGGGTCATGATCTCGGAGGTGGAGTAGACGAGCCGCTGCCGCTCCATGTCGTAGCTCGCCACGAGGAGTTCGGCGTCCCGTCCGGCGACCGTGATCGCGCCCTGCTGCGGCACGCGTGGATAGTCGCCGTCCCGGCCGGACAGGGACAGGGTGGTGGTGTCGGTGTCCTTCACCCGGGTGTCGGCGTGCCGGACGGTGAGGAACTGAGTGCCGTCGTCCGGATTGACGCGCCGGTCGATCCGCAGCGCGTCGTCGCTCGGCGCGGGCGCCTCGGCCTTGTCGGTGCGAGCCAGGGGCTTCACGGCGTTGACGAAGTACCCGAGCCGCTTGAACTCTTGGTATTTGTCGGTCAGTTGACGGGACTCGGTGATCGGTGCGCCGTAGTCGTACGAGGTGTAGACGGCGTTGGGGTCGGCGAGCCAGCCCCAGTTGGTGCCGCCGTAGGTCATGTAGAAGGACTGGCCGGTGACTCCGGCGGCGATGTTCATCTTGGCGGACACGCGGGTGAAGTCGGTGCCGGTGAGCTTGCGGCAGTTGTCGTAGCCGGTGCCGCCCCACGCGTCGAAGGCGCCGCCCTGCGCCTCGGGGATGAGCAGCGGGGACTCGGGCTTCCAGTCGTTCACGTACGAGTAGTCGGGCAGATTCTTCCAGGTGTCCGGGCTGGAACAGTCGAAGCCCTGGGGGTAGGCGTCGAAGCCGTAGATGTCCGGGGCGCCCTTGCCGCTCACCCAGTTCTTGTTGGCGCCACCGTCGTTGACGAAGGTCGGCACGTCGATGCCGTCCTGGCGCGCCCAGTCGATGAGGGTCTGCATGTAGTCGGCGTCCTGTCGGCCGCCCTGGTACTCGTTCTCGACCTGATAGAGAATCACCGACCCGGTGCCACGGGTGAGTTGATGGCGCGCGATGATCGGGTTGATCCGGCTCATCCACTCCCGGGCGTCCTTCAGATACGCCTCCTCGGACGTGCGGTTCACGCCCGTGTGCGTCTTGCGCCAGGCCGGGAAGCCGCCGCCGGACACCTCGGCGTTGATGTACGGGCCGGGGCGGGCGATCACGTACAGGCCCGCGCGCTCGGCCTCGTCGAGGAGCCGGTCGACATCGCGTATGCCCTTGAAGTCGTACGAGCCGGGGCTCGTGGAGTGGTATCCCCAGTCGAAGTAGAGGGAGACCGAGTTGAACCCGGCGGCCTTCACCTTCTGCAGTACGTCGCGCCAGGCGTCCGGGCTGGGCAGCCGGAAGTAGTGCAGTTCGGCGCCCCACAGGTACAGCGGCTTCCCGTCGACCTTCACGGCGTACTGGTCGTAGGTGACCGTGTGGGCCTGCGCCGGTGCTTGCGGGGGGACCTGTCGGGGGGCCTGCGCGGCCTGGGCGGGCACGGCCGACAGGCACCCGGCGGCGAGTGCCACCGCACACAGTGAGGTCCGCACTCTCGCCCGTCTCATGACGTCAGCTCCTTCACCACGGCCTTGCGGGCCTGCTCGATGTCGGTGAGGTTCTTGGCGCGCCCGTCGAGGTCACGGGTGGCGAGCGACAGCGCCTGCTTCAGGGCGTCGCTGTCCCCACCGGACTTGTCCCTGGCCTGCGCGACCAGCTCGAAGTCCTCGATGCCTTCCTTCAGCTGCTCCCAGCGGATGCTGGACATCGGCCCGTCGGCGCCCGGGTAGACGAGGTACTCGTCGCCCTGCGTGAAGATGTAGACGGGCTGGGAGAAGGGGTCGGCGGTCCAACTGTTGTACGACCAACGCAGAAAGCCGTCGAGGTTCCGCTGGGCGGCGATCCACGGCAGCATCCGCGACTCCACCGCCGGCGAGTAGCTGAGCGTGTTGGGGTGCGGCGGCCAGCCGTACACGTAGAACGTCGTCTTCTTGCCGGCCTTGCGCCGCTCCTCCGCCTTCTCGGGTGTCATCGCGTCGATGCCGCCCCAGTCGACAGAGAGGTTCGAGGCCATCGGCTCGGTGTCGACGGAGCCGGCAACGGCGATGCGGTCGTCGAAGGCGGGTGCGACCTCGTGGACGAAGTCTTTGACCACCTTCATCGTGTCGGCGGGCCGCTCGTCGAAGGACAGATACGTGTGGTCGAGCCGCCCGGTGTCCGTCAGGTGCTTTTCGAAGGCGCGTAGGAACTGCCCCCATGCCGTGCGCCACCGCTCCCCGCCGAGGCCGACGTTCTCGGTGACCGTGCCGCCGGTGCGGGTGTCGCGGTAGGTGAGGTGCTCCTGGTCCTGGAACGCCAGCATCGAGTACGCGCCGATGTCCGGGCCGAGCCCGTCGCGCAGGGCCGTGTCGACGTAGCGGTCCCAGCGGGTGAAGTCGAAGGAGAACCGGCTGCCGTCCCAGCTCCAGCCCACCATGCTGGAGTACGGCGTCGCGGTCTGCGACTGCCGGGTTCCGAGCGACCACTGGTGGTGCCAGGGGTTCTCGACGATCGTCGTGTTGATGACCTTCTGGCCACGGCTCGCCAGGTCGCGGTTGTACTTCTCGATGAGTTTCCAGTGCTCCCGCGACCACAGCTTGACGTGGTGCGCCTGCGCGATGGTTTCCGGCTGCGCCCAGACGTCGAGGAAGAAGCGGTAGTCGGAGGGGGCGGGCACGCTGGCGTCGGCGACGTCGATCGTCAGCGGATAGGTGGCCTGCGTGGCCTTGCCCACGTCGACGCGGACGGTGCCCTTGTACGTGCCGGGCTCGGCGCCCCGCGGGATGTGGAAGGTGAACCAGAGCGGCTGGGCCGCGTAGGCGGGGACGTCGACCGACGCACGCTCCTCCAAGGGGTCCCCGACGACGTCCGGATCGCGGTCGCCGGAGACCTCCTTGGCCGAGCTGACCTGGTCGATGGTGGCGGACCAGTCCATCTCGCTCTTGGAGCGCTGCACGGGGATGTACTTCACGAACCGCACCTGGGTGCTGTCGCCGTCGATCCGCGCGCCGCCCGGTCCGGTCAGATCGCCGACCTTCGCGTGGACGTCGTCGAGGGGCTTCCCGGAGGCGATGGCGAGCTGTGCGGAGACCTGTTCTCCGCGTACGGCGTCCAGGGCCAGATCCTTGGTGTCCTTGCCCTCGATGGCGGTGGTCGGATAGCGCGGGACGCGGACTTCGGCCGAGCCGGCGAAGGAGCCGGTGGGCACCCAGGTGATGGTGTCCCTGGTGCCCATGGCGTCGGCGACCTTCACGGTCAGCCAGGTGGTGGTGGGTTTCTGGTGCGGGTCGTCGCCGGTGGCCGCGACGACGGTCGTGCTCGCGGCGACGACCGCACCCGCGACGAAGGAGGCGATGAGCGAGGGCATGCGTCTGGTACGGGGCATGGGTCGGTGACCCTTCTGCGAGGGAGGGGCCCGGAGGGACGGCGAGGTTCTCTCCGGGGTTGACGGTTGACACTGCGTCACGTCAGGTGTGCTTCAAGTGCGTGGGCCGGGTCAGGAACCCGTGACCGAGAAGCCGTCGAAGACGGCCTGGATCCGCTCGCCCGGGTAGTAGGCGTTGACGGCGGAGGCGATCACGCCCGCGTCACCGGTTCCCGAGGCCGACGGGACCGTGGCCGAGCCGACCGTCGACCAGGCGGTGCCGTCCTTGCTCGCGTACGCGGTGTACGTGGTGCCGTCGCGCACCAGCCGCAGATACGCCGGGTGGTAGGTCGCTCCGCCGCCCGCCCAGGTGTCGAGCCCGCCGTCACCGTCGCTGTCGGTCATGAATTCGAGGCCGTACTTGTCCGTCATGACCAGGACCGCGTAGCCGCCCTTCTCGGGCGCGGACAGATCATTGGCGACGGCGATCCCGGCCTTGCCGGCCGGTGTGACCGCGTCCTGGGACACGATCCGCGCCCGCACGGTGGACTGCTCGCCGAGGACCCCGCTCTCGTACACGGCGCCCTTCTCGTCCTTCCAGCCGGACAGGTCCTGGCCACCCGCCCAGATGGCCAGCTGGTCGCCGGCCTGGGCGAACCGGGCGTCGCCCGCCGTATCGGCGGTGCGGTACGGCGGCGAGACCGTGCCCGGCACCGGCTTCACCTTCACCGGGAGGCTGTCGGAGACCTCCGGACCGCCGCCGTACGTCACCGTCCCGGTGAGGGTGTGGCTGCCCCAGCGGGCGTCGGCGGGCGGGGTGACGGTCCACTTCGTGGTGAGTACGGCACCCGCGGCGAGCGACTCGGCGCGCGCGGCGGTGGTCGCCTCGGCGTGCCAGCCGTCCGGTACGTCCAGCGCGGCCGTGACGTGCCTCAGCGGCCGGGAACTCCAGTTGACGGCCGTCGTGGTCATCTCGAAGGGCGTGCCGGAGCCGGTCTCCGGCGCATCCGGGGCGAGCAGCACGGAGGCGGCCGGGGCATCGCTGCCGCGCAGGGCGCGCAGTGCCTTGTCCGCGCCCTTCGCCTTCAGGTTCACGAAGGCGGGGGTGACGCCGAGCGGGGCGCCGTAACCCGTCAGATTCTTCGGGCCGCGGATCACGGTGTCGTGGTTGACGTCGTACCAGACACCGGCCGGGAGGTGCACGGTCCGGGTCGCCCGGTCGCCGAGCTGCGGGGCGGCGAGGACGGCGGGGCCGAGCATCCACTCGTCGGAGACGGTGTAACTCTCCTGGTCCTTCGGGAAGTCGAAGAACAGCGGCCGCATGATCGGGTCACCGGTCTTCAGGGTCTGCCGCACCTGGTCCCAGATGTAGGGCGCGAGGCGTTCGTGCTGCTTGATCGCCGCACGGTAGAGGTCGACGGTCTGCTGGTCATAGGTGACCTTCTGACCGGTCGTCACATCGATGGTGTCGACGGGCGAGGTGGAGGAGTACATCAGCGGCATCAGGGACGCGGACTGTGCCCAGCGGACCAGCACGTCCTTGGTGGGGGCGGGCTGGCCGCCGGAGCCGCCGATCATGTCGGTGGTGACGAAGGGGTAGCCGATCGTGGAGATCGCGAGGTTCTGCGAGACCGAGGCGCGCAGGGACTCCCAGCCGGTGCCCTTGTCGACCTGGCGGGTGACAAACCCGGCCTGGTGGGCGGTGGAGTTCCAGTGCACGCGGATACCTACGCCCTGGAGATCGAACTCGTCGGCGAGTTCGGTGCCGAGGCGCTGGTAGTCCGTGGGCTTGTACCCGTCGTGCGGGGCGCACTTGTCGTCGAAGAACCGGGTGTCGAACTTCAGCCCGTCGATGCCGTAGTCGCTCATCAGAGCCTTGACCCGGCCCGTGTACCAGGCCTTGGCGTCCGGGTTGGCGAGATCGATGATCCCGGCGGTGCCGTTCCACCAGGTGACGGTGCAGGGCTTGGAGGTGTCCGCCGCGTCCTTCAGCAAGTAGCCGTGGTCGACGGCGAACCGGTAGTTGTCGGAGTCGAGGTTGATCCACAGGGTCACCCAGAGGCCGAAGTCGAAGCCCAGGTCGTGGATCTTCCGCGCCATGGCCTTCGGGTCGGGGTACGCCTTGCTGTCGAAGGTCAGGTTCCCGTAGTTCGACTCCCACTTGTCGTCGAGCTGGACGGTGTGGCCCTCAAGCCCGGCGTCGTGCAGGTCGGTGGCGTAGTCGAGGACTTTTGCCTGGTCGACGTTGGTGTAGAACTGCGCCCAGGAGTTCCAGACAGGTTTGGCGTACTGCTCGTATGTGGCATCGCTCTTGGCGGGTTTGCCGACGATGCCGACATAGTCGCGGTAGACCTCCAGTGGTGCGGACTCTACGAAGACAGTGGCCTTGTAGGTGTCCGCTGAATCCACGTCGAAGCGGCCGAGACCGTCCTTGCCCTCGTTGATCGCGACATCCATGACATGCCCGGTGTCCACGCGGAGTCCGGTCGAACGGGACGTGTACCAGAAGGGGTCGACCATGTTGTACGAGGCCGGGCCGAAGGACGGATGGACGACCTCTCCGCTGTCGAGCGGCCAGGGCTGGTCGGTGCCGGGGCCGCCCTGTGTGGTCTCGGCCTCGCCGTGTCCGTACCAGTGTCCGGCCGATCCCAGGTCATAGGCGAGTCCTAACCGGTCGGGCTCGACTCCCTCGACGTCCCAGTCGAGTTGGTAGCGGTCCGAGGCCGGGGTGATCCGGGCCGCGACGGTGGCGCCGTCGGCCGTGGTGGCGGCGGTGAGGGTGAGGACGCCGCTCTTCCAGGACCAGCCGGTCACCTTGGTGGCGTGCTGCCAGGTGTCCCCCGTACGGAAGCGCAGACCGCCGGTGCCACCGCCGGCGGTGGACAGGACGTCGGTGCCCGACCGGCGGGTGGCGAGGGTGAGTTGGCCGGTGGCGATGGCGAGGGTGTAGCCGGGGGCGTTCCCGGCGGAGGGGACGGTCAGTGCGATCCCGTCGGCCGACGAGGTCACCTTGGGGCCGACGCCGCTCGGGGCGGCGGCGGTGGCGGTCTGAGGTGCGAGCAGGGCTGCGGGCAGGGCGAGCGCCGTCGAGAAGACGGCGAGAAGCACCCTGAGGCTTCGTGATGGTGTGCGCACGACGCATGTCCTTCGGCGAGGAGGAAGTCATGGGTCCGGGGGTGCGGGTGCGGTGCGAGAAATGGCGCGCGTACGAGAGACGGTGAAGGCGAGATGCAAAATCATGCTCGATTCAGCCGATAATCGAGCACGAAACGTCATCCTGTCAACGACTTCCGACAGGACGGGTTCCGTTCAGAGGTGTGACGTGGGGGTTTTGGGCAGGGCGAAGTACGGCGGTCAACGACGTTGCCGCGCAGGGAAGTTGAGGTGGATCAGGCCGACCGGCGGAAGCCGATGGTCGGGACCGCCCGCCGCAGCGGCCACGGGCGTGTCACCTCCGGGAGCAGGCTCTCCAGGAAGGCGTACCGGCGCAGCGCGGCCGGTTCCTGGTCGTCGACCGACTGGACCCGGCGCCACCACGCCGCGATCTCGGCCCAGCCGGGCGCCGAGAGGGAGCCGCCGAACTCCTGGACGGAGAGCGCGGCGGTCAGCCCGGCGAAGGCGAGCCGGTCGGCGAGCGCCCAGTCGGCGAGGGTGCCCATCACGAACCCGGCGACGAAGACGTCACCGGCACCGGTGGGATCGAGGGCCTCCACGGCGATCGCGGGGACCTCGGCGGTCTCCCCGGTACGGCCGTCCACGGCGTACGCGCCCTCGGCACCGAGGGTGACGACGGCCAGTGGCACGTGCTCGGTCAGCGCGTGGGCGGCGGCCCGCGGGCAGTCCGCCCCCGTGTACCGCATCGCCTCGTCCGCGTTCGGCAGGAACGCCTCGCAGTGCTCCAGGTCCGCGAGCCCGGCCAGGTCCCAGCGCCCGGTGTCGTCCCAGCCGACGTCCGCGAAGATCCGGGTGCCCGCACGCGCGGACTCGGCGATCCAGGGCGCACGGGTGCCGGGCGTCAGCGAGGCGACGGCGGCACGCGCGCGGGGGGCGTGTTCCGGCGCCGGCTCCTCCGGCGGCGGCTCGTGCCCGTGGCTGACCATCGTCCGCTCGCCCTCGTACGCCATCGACACGGTGACCGGCGAGTGCCAGTCGGGCACGGTGCGCGACGGGGCGAGGTCGATGCCCTCGCCCTGTTCCAGGGCGTCCCAGCAGTACTCCCCGTAGTGGTCGTCCCCGAAGGCCGCCGCCAGGGAGGTCTTGAGGCCGAGGCGGGCGAGCGCGGTCGCCATGTTGGCGACGCCGCCGGGGCTCGACCCCAACCCGCGCGCCCAGGACTCGGTGCCGCGCACCGGGGCGGTGTCGAGCCCGGTGAAGATGATGTCGAGGAAGACGGTGCCGGTGAGGTAGACGTCCCAGGGCGGGTCCTGGGGGGTGCGCAGACCGGCGAGCGGGTCGACATGCGCCTGGCAGTACGGTCGCTCTCCGTTGGTCTCGATCACGGTGCGCTCCCTGAGGTGGTGCGGATTCAGGCCAGTGTGCACCAAACGGCACACGGAACGGCGCCGGTCGAGGCCGGAGCGGGCCGGTCGTCGGCCGGGTGAAGCCGACTCGCTTACCCCGACCCTCCCACCGCAAACAGAACGTGACCCGGATCACGCCTCCCTGCCTACGTCGCACCCCCACCCGCTTGATACAAATTGCCCGCGCGTTCCTGTCCGTCGACAGCCGCCCAACCCCCTTATCGAGCCGCTCTTTCGCATGCCCTGGGAACGCCCGTGTCCGCCCGCACCACCACGCCCTGGCCCCTCGTCGCCCTTTTCACGGCCGGGTACCTCGCCCCGTACCTGCTCCCGACCACCGTCGGCCGGCTGAGCGCGGGCCTCCCCCTCTCCGCCACCGAGGCCGGTTCCATCGGCAGCGCCCTGCTGCTGAGTTCGGCGACGGCGGGCTTCCTGCTCGCGTCCCGCGTGGACCGCTTCGGCCCCCGCGGGCTCGCTCGCGCCGGCCTGCTCCTGGCCGCCGCCGGCTACGGCACCGCCGCCCTCACGACGACCATCCCCCTGGTCGTCCTCGGCGCGATCGTCGGCGGCCTCGGTTCCGGCACGATCACCACCGTCGCCGCCACCGGGATCGCCGGCCAGCGCGACCCCCACCGCACCACCACCCTGGGCCTGCTGGGCGTCTCCGCCCTCGCGGGCGCGCTGTATCTGACGATCCCCCACCTGGGCCCGGGCCACGGCCACCCCCTCGCCGCGATCGCCGTCACCGCGCTGCTCGTACTGCCCGTGACCCGCCGCCTCCCGACCGCCGGGACCCCCGAGGCCCCCCACACCCCCGCCGCCCGCACCCTCCGCGCCACCCCCGCTCCCCTCCCCCACCGCCGCGCCGGTCTCGTCCTCGCCGCCGCGATGCTCTGCTGGTCCCTCGCCCAGAATTCACTCTGGGGTGTCAGCGGCCGGATCGGTCTGCAGCAGGCGGGGTTGACAGAGGTGACCGTCGGCGCGGTCTTCGCGGTGGCGCTCGGCGCGGGGCTGCTCGGGGTGATCGGCGCGGGCGCCCTCGGCCCGCGCCTGGGCCGGGCCCTGCCCATCGGCGCGGGCACGGCCCTGATCGCCGGATGCATCGCACTGAGCGCGGCGGCCACCGATCTGACGTCCTTCGCGACGGGCGAGATCGCCTGGAACACGGTCTACCCGGTCGTGCTCTCCTACGTCATCGGCCTCGCCGCGTCGCTGGACCGGCGCGGCCGGTGGGCGGTCCTGGTCGGTTCCGCCTCCTCGCTCGGCACTGCGTGCGGCCCGCTCGCGGGCAGCCTGCTCTCCGCACGGGTGGGTTACCCGGGGATGGGTGTGATCCTGGCCCTCGGCCTGCTCCTGATCACCGCCCCGATGACCGCCGTGGCCCTGCGCACCCGGCGCACCGCCCCGCTCCCACAGGAGCACCCGGTCGTGGAGATCCCGGTCGTGGAGATCCCGGTCGTGGAGATCCCGGTGGTGGAGATCCCGGTGGTGGAGATCCCGCTCGACGCCGTCCCGGCGCCCCGGACGGCGTACGACACGGCAGGACCCCGGCAGGCGACCGCGGGAGCGGCGGCCGGACCGGGGTCCGCAAGCAGGTAGTCCCGCCGGACTGGCCCTAGCCGAACTCGTACGCCTCGACCTCGGCGAGGTAGCGCGCCCGCCGCTCCTCGTCGTGCTCCAGGAAGGACGCCACGAACGAGTTGCGGGCAAGCTCCCGCATCCGCTCCCGGTCCAGTCCGAGCGCCTCGTGCACGGCGTGGAAGGTGTCGCCGATGTACCCGCCGAAGTACGCGGGGTCGTCGGAGTTGACCGTGCACAGCAGCCCGGCGTCCAGCATCGCGGGCAGCGGGTGGTCCTCCAGGACGTCCACGGCGCGCAGCCGTACGTTCGACAGCGGGCAGAGCGTCAGCGGCACCCGGTCCCGTACGAGCCGCTCGACCAGCTCGGGGTCCTCCATGCAGCGCAGCCCGTGGTCGATGCGCTCGACGCCGAGCACGTCCAGCGCCTCGGTGATGTACGCCGGCGGCCCCTCCTCGCCCGCGTGGGCGACGCGCCGCAGGCCGAGCGCGGCGGCGGCCTCGTAGACCTCGCGGAACTTGACCGGCGGGTGCCCGACCTCGGCGGAGTCGAGGCCGATGCCGACGATCCGGTCGAGGTAGGGCTTCGCGGCCTCCAGGGTCCCGAGCGCCGACTCGGCGGACTCGTCGCGCAGGAAGCACATGATCAGCTGGGTGGAGACACCGTGCGTCTCCTCGCTGCGGGAGAGCGCCCGGTGCAGCCCCTCGACGACCGTCCCCATGCCGACGCCCCGGGCGATGTGGGCCTGCGGGTCGAAGAAGATCTCCGCGTGCCGTACGCCCTGCGCGGCGGCCCGTGCGAGGTAGGCGTCGGCGAGGTCGGCGAAGTCCTGCTCGGTCCGCAGGACGGCCATGAGCTCGTAGTACAGGTTCAGGAACGACTGGAGGTCGTCGAAGAGATACGCCTTGCGCAGTTCCTCGGTGTCGGCGTAGGGGAGCGTGACGCCGTTGCGCGCGGCGAGCTCGAAGGCCAGCTCGGGTTCGAGGGTGCCTTCGATGTGGAGGTGCAGTTCTGCTTTGGGGAGGGGCATCGAAATATCGTACGGGTGTGTACCGACGATCTCGTGCGACGACGCCTCATCGACTCGTACGACGACGGCTTATCAACTCCTACGACGACGGCTCATCGCCGCTTCGGCACCGGCACCCGCACCAGGTCGTGCGCCACGGTCAGCTCCCCCTCGAACCCGGCGGCCCGGGCCTGCCGCTCGAACTCTCCCCCAGACTCCGTCCGGGAGATGCCCCCAGGTTCGGAATATCGCTGACTGAAGTGCGTCAGCACGAGATGCCGTACGCCCGCGTCCCGCGCCACCCGGCCCGCCTGACCGGCCGTCAGGTGACCGTGGTCGACGGCGAGCTGGTGATCCCCGTCCAGGAACGTCGACTCGATGACGAGGAGGTCGCAGCCCTCGGCGAGGGCGTCCACGCCTTCGCACAGCCGTGTGTCCATGACGAACGCGAACCGCTGTCCGCGCCGCACCTCGCTCACGTCGTCGAGCGAGACCCCGCCGAGCGCGCCCTCACGCTGGATCCGCCCCACGTCCGGCCCCTTGATCCCGTGCTCCGCGAGCAGCTCGGGCAGCATCCGCCGGCCGTCCGGCTCGACCAGCCGGTAGCCGAAGGACTCCACCGGGTGGGAGAGCCTGCGGGCCTCCAGGGTGTACGAGGGGGTGGTCGCGAGCACCCCGTCCACCTCGACCGGTGCCTCGGTCAGCTCGACGGTCTCGCGGTAGGCCGTCGCGTACCGCAGCCGGTCGAAGAAGCGCTGCCCGGAGCGCGGGTAGTGCGCGGTCACCTCGTGCGGGACACGATCGAGGTTGATGCGCTGGATCACCCCGGCGAGGCCGAGTGAGTGGTCGCCGTGGAAGTGGGTGACGCAGATGCGGTGCAGGTCGTGCGCGGCGACCCCGGCCCGCAGCATCTGCCGCTGGGTGCCCTCACCGGGGTCGAAGAGCAGGCCCTCCCCGTCCCAGCGCAGGAGATAGCCGTTGTGGTTGCGGTGCCGGGTGGGGACCTGGCTGGCGGTGCCGAGGACCACCAATTCGCGTACGGACAAGGCCGGTTACCCCGGCGGCCACTGCATGCCACGGCCGCCCAGGAGGTGGGCGTGCGCGTGGAAGACGGTCTGGCCCGCGCCGCCGCCCGTGTTGAACACGATGCGGTAGCTCTCCAGCTTCTCCTCGGACGCCACCTCGCCGGCCTCGCGCAGTACGTCCGCGGCGATGGCGGGCTCGGCTGCCGCGAGGGAGGCCGCGTCCGAGTGGTGCACCTTGGGGATGACCAGGATGTGCGTGGGCGCCTGGGGGTTTATGTCGCGGAAGGCGACGGTCGTGTCGGTCTCCCGGACGACGTTCGCGGGAACGTGCCCCGCGACGATCTTGCAGAACAAGCAGTCGTCCTGCGGTTCTCCCGTCATGCGTGTGCTCCTCACGCCGTGTGATCAGTACGCTCCGCATGCTATCGGCAGCATGGGTGAGTCCGTCCGACCGCCCTGAAGAGGCGGGTGGGCGGGGAAGTCGCCCGCGGAACGGCTGACCGGGTGCCCTTGGGCGACGGCACCCCGTCAACCTCCGTCAATCAAGCTCGGGCAGCGTCGGTGCCGCCTTCGCCGGGTTCTCCGCGAGCGCGGCCAGCGCGATGCGGATCGCCTCGTCGAGCTGTGCGTCGCGCCCGGCCGCGTAGTCCTGCGGCGTCTGGACGACCTCGACGTCCGGGTCGACACCGTGGTTCTCCACGCCCCACCCGTAACCGTCCAGCCAGAACGCGTACTTGGGCTGGGTGACGAGGGTGCCGTCGACCAGCCGGTACCGGCTGTCGATGCCGACGACCCCGCCCCACGTCCGTGTCCCGACGACCGGCCCGATGCCCAGCGCCTTGATCGCCGCGTTGACGATGTCGCCGTCCGAGCCGGAGAACTCGTTGGCGACGGCGACGACCGGTCCGCGCGGCGCGTCCTCCGGATAGCTGTACGGCCGCATCCCGCGCGGCAGGTCCCAGCCCACGATCCGCCGCGCGAGCTTCTCCACGACCAACTGGGAGGTGTGGCCGCCGCGGTTCTCCCGGACGTCCACGACCAGCCCCTCCCTGGCCACCTCGATCCGCAGGTCGCGGTGGATCTGGGCCCAGCCGGGCGCCTGCATGTCGGGCACGTGGAGATAGCCGAGTCTGCCGCCCGACTGTTCATGGACATAGGCGCGCCGGTCCGCCACCCAGGCGTGGTAGCGCAGCGGCTCCTCGTCGGCGAGCGGGACGACGACGGCGTGCCGCGGATCGCCGCCGCCCGACGGGGAGACGGTCAGCTCGACCGGCTTGCCCGCGGTGCCCACGAGCAGCGGCCCGGGTCCGGCCACCGGGTCCACCGGCTGCCCGGCGACCGCGACGATCGCGTCCCCCGCGCGCACCGCGACGCCGGGCGCGGCGAGCGGCGCCCGCGCGTCCGGGTCGGAGGTCTCCGAGGGGAGGATCCGGTCGATGCGCCAACTGCCGTCCTCGTGACGGGAGATGTCCGCCCCGAGCAGACCCTGCGCCCGGTCGCCGCCGCCCCAGCCGCCGCGCGGGGTGACGTACGCGTGCGAGGTGCCGAGCTCGCCCTGCACCTCCCACAGCAGGTCGACGAGGTCGTCGTGGGTGGCGACCCGTTCGAGCACCGGCCGGTAACGGTCCAGCACGCCTTCCCAGTCGACCCCGCCCAGGTCGGGCCGCCAGAAGTTGTCGCGCATGAGGCGGCCGGTCTCGTCGTACATCTGCCGCCACTCGGCGGCCGGGTCGACGGTCTGGCGGACCCGGGAGAGGTCGACGGTGATGTTCGTGTCGCTCTCGTCGTCGTTCGAGGCGCGGCGGTCGCTGGGGACGACCTTGAGCTTGCCGTCGGTCCACAGCAGGACGCGTTTGCCGTCGCCGCTGACGGCGAAGTGCTCGGCGTCGGCGGCGAGGTGCTCGACGCGCTGCTGGGCGAGGTCGTACCGCTCCAGTTCGGTCTTCGGGTCCGGGTCGTCCGGGGTGGCACGGGAGGCGCCGAGGACTCCGACGACCGGGTGGCGCAGCCACAGCAGCCCGTCCTTGGCGGCGCGCAGGGTCGAGTAGCGGGCCGCCTCGACGGGGAACGGGACGATCCGGTCGGCGAGTCCGTCGAGGTCGATACGGGTGGTGGGGGCGCCCTCGCTGTCGGGCGTCTCGTCCTTGTCGGGTGTCTCGAAGGGGCGGCCGTGGCGCTGCGGTCCGAAGGGGGAGGGGGTGGTCGCGGCCAGGGTGATCAGATGCGGCCGGGAGCCCCCGACGAAGGCCAGGTCGAAGACGTGTTCGTCGTAGACGGGGTCGAAGGAGCGGGCCGAGAGGAAGGCGAGGTGCTTGCCGTCGAGGGTGAACGCGGGCGCGTAGTCGCGGAAGCGGAGCGGGGTGGCCTCGGTCACCGACAGGTCGGCGGTGTTGGCCAGCTTGAGCTGGCGCAGCGGGCGCGGGCCGGGGTGCGACCAGGCGAGCCAGGCGGAGTCCGGCGAGAAGACGAGCCCGGAGACCTCGCCGTCCTCGCTCCGGTCGACCTCCCGCACCTCCCCGGTCTCCCGCTCGACGAGCAGCAGCCGTCCGTCGTGCGAGGCGACGGCGGCGCGGCTGCCGTCGGGTGCCATGGCGAGCCCGAGGACCCGTCCCAGCTGTCCGGCGGCGAGCCGGCGCGGAGTCGCTCCGGGCGCGAGACCGGTCGCCGGGGCGAACTCCAGCGCGTCGTCGCCCGCCGCGTCCGTCACCCACACCACGTACTCCTCGCCCTCCACCCGGAAGGCGCGGGGCAGCCGGGCGCGCACACCGGGCCGGGCGGCGAGCGCGCGCGCCGGTCCGGAGCGGTGGGTGACCCAGTGGACGGCGCCGCGCACGGAGACCGCGCTGCCGCGTCCGGTGTGGTCGGGGGCGGCGGCCGAGAACCAGCGGGAGGCGCTCACGGGGTGCGGCTGCTGGTCGACGCGCTGTCCACCGAGGCGCAGGTCGAGCCGGCGCGGCTCGGCGCCGTCCAGGTCGTCGAGGAGCCACAGTTCACCGGCGGACGCGTACACGACCCGGGCGCCGTCGGTCGCAGCGTGCCGGGCGTAGAAACCGTCGATCGGCGTGTGCCGGCGCAGATCGGACCCGTCGGCGAGGGAGGAGTAGAGCGCTCCGACGCCCTCGTGGTCGGACAGGAAGGCGACGCGCTCTCCCACCCACAGGGGGTATTCGAGGTTCCCGTCCAGGTCCTCGTGCAGCCGTACGAACTCGCCGGCCCCCACCCCGTCGCCGCCGGCCCTGCCGATCCACAACTTGCCCGCCGTACCGCCCCGGTACCGCTTCCACCAGGCGGCCTCGCGCCCCATGGGAGCGGACAGCAGCAGCACACCCGGGTCGCCGTGGACGACATCGCCGACCGGCCCGTACGGCAGGGTGGTCGCGGGGCCGCCGTCGAGCGGGACGGCCCGGGCCCAGCTGCGGCGCAGGCTGGCCTGGCCCTGGGTGCTGAGCGCGAGCACGCGCCCGTCCGGGGTCCAGCCACGCACCTGGGTCTTCGAACTCCCCCAGTACGTCAGCCGCGTGGACGGTCCGCCCTCCAGGGGCGCGGCGTGCACCTCGGGCGCCCCGTCGCGCGTCGACGTCCAGGCGACGGTCGTACCGTCCGGGGAGATGCGGGGGTGGTTCACCGGCATGTTGTCGGCGCTGACCCGCCAGGCGCGACCGCCGCCGTCGAGCGGGGCGATCCAGACGTCGTCCTCGGCGGTGAAGGCGACCAGCTCGCCGTGCAGATGCGGAAACCGGAGATACGCGGGCGATACCGACGACGCGGACGATGCAGACTGAGTCACCCGATCACCCTATGCAGCGACGGCTGCGCCCGACAGGGGTTTGGATCACTTGCCCTGGGAGGGCCAGCAGGTGGGATCGCCCTTGCACCACATGGTCTTGGTCACGGTGACGGTGGTGGTGGGGCCCGGGCGGTGGTAGGTGGGCGCGTTGTAGGTGGGGGGCGTGTACGAGGGTGTGCTCGGGGCGTTGCAGTTGCCCAGTACGTTCACGTGGAACCACTGCTTGCCGCCGACCTTGGCCGTCAGATCCCCGCGGACACACTTGCCCTCGACCTCACGGGTGACCTTCCCGGTGATGGTGATCTCCCGCCGGTCCTTGGTCTGCCCCCGGCAGTCCACCTCCACCACGGAGGGCGTGGAACTCGAGGCCGACGGTGTGTGCCCCGGGGTGTAGGCCTTGTTCCCGCCGCCGTACGACCCGGTGCAGCTCAGGTACTGCACGTCGACATGCTGCCGCTGGAGCTCCGCGGTCCCGGCCCGGTCGGTCGTGTACGCCACCGCGGAGGCGCTCAGGCCACCGACCGGTTCGCACGCGGCCACCCCGAAGGCGCTCACCACGGCGAGCCCGGCCACCATCGGTCCCCGACGGCCCGTCACCAGTCGTCTCGCCAGTCGTCGAATACGCATCAATGCCCCCATAGACGGCAGAGTGCCACTGTCCCGGGCGTCGCGGTAGACCCCATACGGCCACTACACACCCGCGTGCGCCCCTGTCGAACGCATATGCGTGAAACTGTGTCAGGTCCGCAGGAGGAGCCACTCCTGAAGTTCCACCAGGTTGCCCTCGGGGTCCTTGAGGTGGGCGACCCGCATCCGGTCCGTCATGAAGTCCGGGCCGTGGACGAGGACGGCGCCGCGCGAGGTGATGGCCTCGCAGTAGGAGTCCAGGTCATCGACGCGCAGGACCACCAGGGAACGGTGACCGCTCGCCGAGTCGCCCAGTTCACCCAGTATCCGGGCCATCATCGCGCGGTCCTGGAGCGCGATGCCCGCCGAACCGACGGTGGGACTGAACTTCTCGTACGGCCCTTCGGCCGCGCCCGACTGCGGCTTGAGGCCGAGGACCTCCGCGTAGAAGCGGTAGCAGACCGGGAAGTCCGAGACGAGCAACCGTACTTGGGCGAGTTCCAAGGCGTCCCCCCGTGGGCGTGGCGCGCGGGCGTGCGTGTCGCGGTTGGCGCGCGGGCGTGCGTGTCGCGGTTGGCGCGCGTGTCGTACATGTCGCGGTTGACGCGCGTGTCGTACATGTCGCGGTTGACGCGCGTGTCGTACATGTCGTGGTTGGCGTGGTTTCAGGACCAGCGGCCGGTGCGCCCGAGCAGCAGCGCGGTCGCCGCGGTCCCGGCGGTCGAGGTACGCAGCACGCTACGCCCGAGCCGGTACGCCTTGGCACCCGACTCCGCGAAGAGCGCCAGCTCCTCGGGAGAGACGCCTCCTTCCGGGCCGATCACGAGCACGATCTCGCCCCGCTCGGGCAGTTCGGCCGTGGCCAGGGGTTCGACGCCGCTCTCGTGCAGAACGGCCGCGAAGTCGGCTTTGGCGAGAAGCGCAGCAACCTGCTTGGTCGTCGCCGCGTCCGCGACCTCCGGGAAACGCACCCGGCGCGACTGCTTGCCGGCCTCCCGGGCCGTGGCCCGCCACTTGGCGAGCGCCTTCAGACCCCGCTCGCCCTTCCACTGGGTGATGCAGCGGGAGGCGGCCCAGGGGACGATCGCGTCGACGCCGGTCTCGGTCATGGTCTCGACGGCCAGCTCGCCCCGGTCGCCCTTGGGAAGCGCCTGGACGACGGTGACACGGGGCTCCTCCACCGGCTCCTCGGCCACGGAGTCCATCTGGACGATCAGACGGTCCTTGCCCTCGGTGGCGACGACCACGCACTGGGCCCAGCGCCCGGCCCCGTCCGTGAGGACGACGTCCTCGCCGGGGTTCAGCCGCTTCACGGAGACGGCGTGCCGCCCCTCCGAGCCGTCGAGGACATGCCGTCCGGCGCCGTCCGCGTCGAAGTGCTCGACCACGAACACGGGTGCCGTCATCGGACCTCACCCCCCGCTTCCCCGGCGGCCGACAACGCTGTCCTGGCCGCCTCGAGCTCCGCGCTCAGCACCTCCACCAGCTGCCCGGCGGGCAGCTCGCGCGCCATGCGGTGCCCCTGCCCCGCCCACAGCGCCATGCCCTGCGCGTCGCCCGCCTTGGCGGCCGCCTTGCGCAGCGGGGAGGTGAGGTGGTGGACCTCGGGGTACGCGGCGGGCGCGTACGGGCCGTGCTCACGCATGAAGCGGTTCACCAGGCCGCGCGCCGGCCGCCCGGAGAACGCGCGCGTCAGCTCCGTCCGGACGAACAGCGGGTTGGTCAGCGCCTGCTTGTGCACGGCGTTGGCGCCGGACTCCGGGGTGGCGAGGAACGCGGTGCCGAGCTGTGCCGCGTTCGCGCCCGCGGCGAGCACCGCGGCGATCTGGCTGCCGCGCATGATGCCGCCGGCGGCGATGATCGGAATGTCCACGGTCTCGCGGACCTGCGCGATCAGCGACAACAGCCCGATACCCGTACCGTCCGTCTCCGGGTTGTCGCGGTGGGTGCCCTGGTGGCCGCCCGCCTCCACACCCTGCGCGATGACCGCGTCGGCGCCGGCCCGCTGGACGGCGAGGGCCTCCTCGGCCGTGGTCGCGGTGATCACGGTGAGGGTGCCGGCGCGGCGCAGGGAGTCCAGGACGTCGGGGCTCGGGATGCCGAAGTGGAACGAGACCACCGGCACCGGGTTGTCGTGGAGGACGGCGAGCTTGGCGTCGTAGCCGTCGTCACGACCGCTGTCCGGTTCACCGAGTTCGGTCTCGTACCAGGAGGACTCGCCCGCGAGCTGGTGGGCGTAGACCTCGACCGCGGCGGGGTCCGCGTACTCGGGCTGCGGCATGAACAGATTGACCCCGAAGGGGCGGCCCGTGAGCCCGCGCAACTGCTTGATCTCCTGGTACATGCCGTCGGCGGTCTTGTACCCGGCGGCGAGGAACCCGAGCCCGCCCGCCTCGGACACGGCGGCCGCGAGATGCGGGACGGAGACGCCGCCCGCCATGGGGGCCTGCACGATCGGGTGGGGGAAGAGATCGGTCAGTGCGGTGGACATGACGGCATGTTGTCACGTCCTCCGAACAAGTCCGAATCGGGCCTTCCGCCTGGCATAGGCCACCGGAACGGACGGTCGAGCGCCTGGGGGCGGAGCCCCCAGGCGCACCCGTCAGCGACCGTTGAACGCGTCCTTCAGGCGCGAGAACAGGCCCTGCTGCCCGGGCTGGAACTGCCCGGTGGGCCGCTCCTCCCCCCGCAGCTGCGCCAGCTCCCGCAGCAACCGCTCCTGCTCGGGATCGAGCTTCGTGGGCGTGGTCACCTCGACATGCACGATGAGGTCACCCCGGCCGCCGCCGCGCAGATGCGTGACACCCCGCCCGTGCAGCGGGATCGACTGCCCGGACTGCGTGCCCGGACGGATGTCGACCTCCTCCAGCCCGTCGAGGGTCTCCAGCGGCACCTTGGTGCCGAGCGAGGCCGCGGTCATCGGAATGGTCACCGTGCAGTGCAGATCGTCCCCGCGCCGCTGGAACGTGGAGTGCGGCAGCTCGTGGATCTCGACGTAGAGGTCACCGGCGGGACCGCCACCGGGCCCGACCTCGCCCTCGCCCGCGAGCTGGATCCGCGTGCCGTTGTCGACACCGGCGGGGATCTTGACGGTCAGCGTGCGACGCGACCGGACCCGCCCGTCACCGGCGCACTCGGGGCAGGGAGTCGGGACGACGGTCCCGAAGCCCTGGCACTGCGGACACGGCCGGGAGGTCATGACCTGCCCGAGGAAGGACCGCGTGACCTGGGACACCTCACCCCGCCCGCGACACATGTCACAGGTCTGGGCCGAGGTGCCCGGCGCCGCGCCCTCACCGTTGCAGGTGGCGCAGACGACGGCCGTGTCGACCTGGATGTCCTTCGTCGTGCCGAAGGCCGCCTCGTCCAGCTCGATCTCGAGCCGGATCATGGCGTCCTGGCCACGCCGCGTACGCGACCGCGGACCGCGCTGTGACGCCGTACCGAAGAAGGCGTCCATGATGTCCGAGAAGTTCCCGAACCCACCGGCGCCGAAGCCGCCCGCACCGCCGCCGCCCGACTGGGACAGCGGGTCGCCGCCGAGGTCGTAGACCTGCTTCTTCTGCGGGTCCGACAACACCTCGTACGCGGCGTTGATCTCCTTGAACCGCTCCTGCGTCTTCGGATCGGGATTGACATCCGGGTGCAGCTCGCGTGCGAGCCGCCGGAAGGCCTTCTTGATCTCGTCCTGGGACGCGTCGCGGCGCACGCCGAGTACGGCGTAGTAGTCCGTGGCCACTTAGGACTCCGCCAGGATCTGTCCGACGTACCGTGCCACTGCGCGTACCGCTCCCATCGTTCCCGGGTAATCCATGCGGGTCGGGCCGACCACGCCGAGTTTGGCTACTGCCTCGCCGCCCGAACCGTAGCCGACCGAGACCACGGACGTGGAGTTGAGTCCCTCATACGCGTTCTCGTGACCGATTCGCACGGTCATGCTCGAATCCCCGGCCTCACCAAGCAACTTGAGAAGCACGACCTGCTCCTCAAGCGCTTCGAGCACCGGCCGGATGGTGAGAGGGAAGTCATGTCCGAAGCGCGTCAGATTGGCGGTTCCGCCGATCATCAGCCGCTCCTCGGTCTCCTCGACGAGCGTCTCCAGAAGAGTGGAGAGCACCGTGGCGACCGTACCCCGGTCCTCCGCCTCGAACGCGTCCGGGAGGTCCTGCACGAGCTGCGGGACGTCCGCGAAGCGACGGCCCGCGACCCTGCTGTTCAGCCGGGCCCGCAGATCCGCGAGAGACGTTTCTCCGAACGGGACCGGACAGTCGATCATGCGCTGCTCGACCCGCCCGGTGTCCGTGATCAGCACGAGCATCACACGAGCAGGGGCGAGGGACAGCAGCTCCACGTGCCGCACGGTCGATCTCGTCAGCGACGGATACTGCACGACGGCGACCTGCCGGGTCAGCTGCGCGAGCAGCCGCACCGTCCGTCCGACGACGTCGTCGAGGTCGACGGCGCCGTCCAGGAAGTTCTGAATGGCCCGCCGCTCGGGCGCGGTCATCGGCTTGACGCCGGCGAGCTTGTCGACGAAGAGCCGGTAGCCCTTGTCGGTGGGGATCCGCCCGGCGCTGGTGTGCGGCTGGGCGATGTACCCCTCGTCCTCCAGGGCCGCCATGTCGTTGCGGACGGTGGCCGGGGAGACCCCCAGCCGGTGCCGCTCGGTCAGTGCCTTGGACCCGACCGCGACCGGCTCGTCGGTGCCGACATAGTCCTGGACGATGGCGCGCAGCACTTCCAGCCTGCGTTCACTGAGCATCGCGCACACCTCCAGCTGTCGACCCCTCGGCGCCTCGCTTGGCACTCAGCGCGTGCGAGTGCCAGCATTCCCCGGCCCAGTGTACGGCCGGTGGGTACGGCCCCGGCAAGGGCGGCCCCGCGATCTTGTGCAAGGTGCACGGACGTACACCGACGTGTCCTGTGATGTCACACCGTCCCTGCCCGCGATGTCGTACCGTCCACGCCCTCACCGCTAGCGTCGGCGTATGAAGGTGACTTGGGAAGAGGCAGGGTGGGAGCAGCTGACACCGCGGGTGGGGCGGCGGCGGCTTCCGGTCTGGGACTGCACGGTCGGGCTGGTCGTGGGCGAGGGCGGGGCGCTGATCGTCGACGCGGGGTCGAGCCTCGCGGAGGGCGCACGGTTGCGCGGGGAGGCGCAGACGCTCGCCGGCCGCCGTGTGACCTTCCTCGCGCTCACCCACCCCCACTTCGACCATGTCCTCGGCGCTGCGGCGTTCGCGGGCGCGGAGGTCCTCGTCGCGGGCGGCTCGGCCGAGGTGTACGAGCACGGGCGCGAGGAGCTGTACGCGGACGCGGTGCGGGGCGGGCTGGACGCGCGGGCGGCGGAGGACGCGGCGGACACCCTGGTGCGTCCCCGGCACTACGTGTGGGGCACCCGGCATCTCGAGCTGACCGGCGGCGTCGAGGTCCTGCTGGTGCGGACGGGCGAGGGCCACACCGCGCACGACCTCGTGGTCGTGGTGCCGGGCGACCCGACGGTGGTGTTCTGCGGCGACCTGGTCGAGGAGTCCGGCGAGCCCCAGGCGGGCCCCGACGCCGTACCGTCGCGCTGGCCCGGGGCCCTCGACCGGTTGCTCGACCTCGGCGGGGAGGACGCGCTGTACGTGCCCGGTCACGGGGCGGTCGTGGACGCCGGGTTCGTGCGGTCCCAGCGGGACGCGTTGGCCGCGCGTTTCGGCGTGCCGGGTTCCGCCACGCCGGGTTTCGCCACGCCCGGTTTCGACGCGTCGGATTTCGGCGTGTCGCGGTGAGCGCCGCCGAGCTTCTCCTATCGTCATCCGAATGCGCCAGTACTCTCCGGACCTGACTCCGCCGTGGAAGAAGCCCAAGCCCGTGCCGGAGGTTCCGGCGGAGCCGGGCCTGGTGGTCGAGGAACCGGCTACCGGCTTCTGCGGTGCGGTGATCCGCTGCGAGGCGGGCACGGTGACGCTGGAGGACCGCTTCGGCAAGCACCGCGTGTTCCCGCTGGAACCGCGCGGCTTCCTCCTGGAGGGCCGGGTCGTCACTCTCACCCGCCCCTCGCCCTCCACCACCGCCGTCCGTCCCACCCGCACGGCCTCCGGTTCGGTGGCCGTCCCCGGCGCGCGGGCCCGGGTCGCCCGTGCCGGCCGGATCTACGTGGAGGGCCGCCACGACGCCGAGCTGGTCGAACGGGTCTGGGGCGACGATCTGCGCATCGAGGGCGTCGTGGTCGAGTACCTGGAGGGCGTCGACGACCTGCCCGCGATCGTGGCGGACTTCTCACCCGGGCCGGACGCCCGCCTCGGCGTCCTCGTCGACCACCTGGTGCCCGGCAGCAAGGAGTCCCGTATCGCGGCGTCGGTCACGAGCGAGCACGCCCTGGTCCTCGGCCATCCCTACATCGACATCTGGGAAGCCGTGAAGCCGTCCTCCGTAGGCATCCCGTCCTGGCCCCGGGTCCCCCACGGCCAGGACTGGAAGACCGGCGTCTGCCGCGCCCTCGGCTGGCCCGAGAACACCGGCGCCGCCTGGCAGCACATCCTGTCCCGCGTCCACTCCTACAAGGACCTGCAGCCGGAGCTCCTGGGCCGAGTGGAAGAACTCATCGACTTCGTCACAGCCCCCCACTGACAGACCCGGTCCTCGCCCCCGCCGCCCCTACCCGTCCCGTCCCTACTTGGGAGCTCCGGCCCCAAACCCCGAATCGGCCTGAACGGCCTCGTCCTCGAACGCCGGACGGGCTGAGGCTTTCAGGGGCGCGGGGAACTGCGCGACCAGCCCCCACCGGCCCGCAGCCAAAGCGCCACCGACCAGACGGGGGATCCGGGGCGCAGCCCCACCCCCCTCAGGGGCGCGGGGAACTGCGCGACCAGCCCCCACCGGCCCGCAGCAGAAAAACTTCGGACACGCGGAGAACCCAGGGCGCAGCCCCGTCCCAAGGGGCGCGGGGAACTGCGCGACCAGCCCCCGCTCGCCCGCAGAAGAAGAACACCACCGGGGTCTGGGGGCGCAGCCCCCTCAGTCCACCAGGTCTCGTACCACCGCGTCCGCCAGCAACCGCCCCCGCAACGTGAGCACGGCCCGCCCCTCGCCATACGGCCCGGCTTCGAGCAACCCCTCCGACAACGCACGCCCGGCCGCCGCAAGCCCCTCCACCCGCAGCAGCGACAACGGACACCCCTCCCGAAGCCTCAGCTCGAGCAGAATCCGCTCCACCCGCCGGTCCTCCTCCGAGAGCAGCTCACGCCCCGCCCCCGGAGACCGCCCCGCGGCCAACGCCCCCGCATACGCCCCGGGATGCTTCACGTTCCACCACCGCACCCCGCCCACATGGCTGTGGGCCCCGGGCCCGGCCCCCCACCAGTCGGCGCCCCGCCAGTACAGCTCGTTGTGCAGGCACCGCCCGGCGGCGGAAGTGGCCCAGTTCGACACCTCGTACCAGTCGAACCCCGCCCCGGACAGCACCTCGTCGGCGATCAGATACCGGTCCGCATGCACATCGTCGTCCGTCATCGGCACCTCGCCCCGCCGGATACGGCGGGCGAGCTGCGTCCCCTCCTCGACGATCAGCGCGTACGCGGAGACATGGTCGGGCCCGGCACCGAGCGCGGCGTCGAGCGAGGCCCGCCAGTCGTCGTCGGACTCACCGGGCGTGCCGTAGATCAGGTCGAGGTTCACATGCTCGAACCCGGCCGCACGCGCCTCCGCGACACACGCCTCGGGCCGGCCGGGGGTGTGCGTACGGTCGAGCACCTTGAGGACGTGCTGCCGGGCGCTCTGCATGCCGAAGGAGATCCGGTTGAACCCTCCGGTCCTGAGCGTCTCCAGATACCGCGGATCAACCGACTCCGGGTTCGCCTCGGTCGTGATCTCCGCGTCGTCCGCGAGCCCGAACTCGTCCCGGATCGCCCCCAGCATCCGTACGAGGTCGTCGGCGGCCAGCAACGTGGGCGTACCGCCGCCGACGAACACCGTACGGACGGGTCGTGGGTCGTCGCCGAGGACCTTCCGGGCGAGCCGGACCTCGTCGATCAGCGTCTCCGCGTAGTTGTCGCGGGAGGCGAGCACGCCTCCGGTGCCCCGCAGCTCGGTCGCCGTGTAGGTGTTGAAGTCGCAGTAGCCGCAGCGGGTCGCGCAGTACGGCACGTGGAGGTAGAAACCGAGGGGTCGCTCGGAGGCTCCGGCCAGGGCGTGCGCGGGCAGCGCCCCGTCGTCGGGGACGGGCTCACCGTCGGGAAGTGCGGAAGGCATGCCTTCCATTGTCCCGTACCCGGCCGCATACCCCTTTCCAGCCGCTCACCTGCCGTTTCTCGCTCTATTCCTCCCACTCCGCCTGCAGCACCAACCTATTCCTCCCACTCCGCCTGCAGCACCAACAACGCCAGGTCGTCCTCCGGCGGCTTGCTGCCGAACTCGTGCACGAGCCGTCGGATCCGTTCCGCGACGAGCTCGGCACTCAGCCCCGTACAGCCCGCGAGGGCCTCGGCGAGCCCTTCGTCGTCATCGAACTGGCGGGGC